>NZ_JBHWCL010000089.1:0-39597 GCF_042735125.1 Kitasatospora sp. NPDC059599
CGCACGCCCAGGGCGGCCGCGGCCGCCGCCGGTGGTGCCGCAGGTGCCGCCGCCGAGGGCGCGCCCGTGCGGGCCGACCGGCCGCGGCGCACCCGCTCGGTGGCGGAGGGCTCGGCGAGCCAGCCGGCTCCGGGCGCCGAACCCGCCGAGGTGGCGCCCGCCGAGGGTGAACCCGCCCCCGAGGCGACGCCCGCGGTGCGGACGGACCGGCCGCGACGGACCAGGTCGGTCTCCGCCGGATCGGTCAGCCAGACCGCCGACGAGCCCGGGCCGGAGCGTCCGGCCCCCGCCCGGCCCGCGTCCTCCGACGCGCCCTGGCACAACCCGGTGCCGGCCCACGACGCGAAGCCGACGGGCGAAGCGCCCGCTGAGCCGGCAGGTGACGGTCCCGCGGAGCCGACGGGCGAAGCGCCCGCTGAGCCGACGGACCGGCCGGAGCAGAAGGACGACACGGCGGCCGCTCCGGCCGACCGGGACGGAGACGGCGCGTGAACCTGCTCGACACGGTGCTGCGCTGCGTCGCCACCCTCGTCGTCTTCCTGGTGTTCCCGCTGGTCATCGGCCAGACCGAGCACAAGGTCATGGCGCACATGCAGGGCCGGCTCGGCCCGATGTACGCGGGTGGCTTCCACGGCTGGGCACAGCTCGTCGCGGACGGCGTGAAGTTCGCGCAGAAGGAGGACATCGTCCCCGCCGGGGCGGACCGCCGGATCTTCCAGCTGGCGCCCGCCGTCTCGCTGCTGCCGTACCTCTTCGTGCTGCTGGCGATCCCGGTCGGCCCGAACGGCTTCGTCGGCCAGGCGGTGGACGCGGGGCTGTTCTTCGTGCTGGCCGTGCTGGGCGTCGGCGTGATCGGCAAGCTGATGGCCGGCTGGGCCTCGGCGAACAAGTTCTCGCTGCTCGGCGGTCTGCGCACGGCCGCGCAGCTGATGTCGTACGAGCTGCCGATGGTGCTGGCGGCGGCGTCGGTGGCGATGGCCGCCGGCACGCTCTCGCTGCCCGGGATCGTGGACTCCTGGCAGTGGTACTGGCTGCCCTGGCAGGTCATCGGCGCGTTCGTGTTCTTCACGGCCGGCCTGGCCGAGCTGCAGCGCCCGCCGTTCGACATGCCGATCGCCGACTCGGAGATCATCTTCGGCGCGTACACCGAGTACACCGGTCTGCGGTTCGCGCTGTTCCTGCTGTCCGAGTACGTGGGCATCCTCGTGGTGTCCGCGCTGACCGCGGTGCTCTTCCTGGGCGGCTGGCACGGACCGATGGCGGACCAGCTCGGCTGGCTCTGGATGATCCTCAAGACCTTCGCGCTGGCCTTCGTGGTCATCTGGCTGCGGGTCACCTACCCGCGCCTGCGCGAGGACCAGCTGATGCGCTTCGCGTGGGCGGTGCTGATCCCGCTCGCCCTCGTCCAGCTGGCCCTCACCGGCATCATCAAGGTGGCGATCTCATGAGTTTTCTCGGTGCCGGCCTGGCGAAGGGCCTGGCCGTGACGCTGCGGACGATGACGAGGAAGACCGTCACCGCGCAGTACCCCGACGTGCAGCCGGTGCTGCCGCCGCGTTCGCGCGGCGTCATCGCGCTGCTGGAGGAGAACTGCACGGTGTGCATGCTCTGCGCGCGCGAGTGCCCGGACTGGTGCATCTACATCGACTCCCACAAGGAGACGCTGCCCGCCGCCGAGCCGAACGCCCGGGCCCGCACCCGCAACGTGCTGGACCGGTTCGCCATCGACTTCTCGCTCTGCATGTACTGCGGGATCTGCATCGAGGTGTGCCCCTTCGACGCGCTGTTCTGGTCGCCGGAGTTCGAGTACGCCGAGACCGACATCCACGAGCTGACCCACGAACGGGACCGGCTCCGCGAGTGGATGTGGACCGTCCCGGCGCCGCCGGCGCTGGACCCGGCCGCCGAGGACCCCAAGGAGATCGCCACCGCGCGCAAGGCCGCGGACAAGCTGGCGGCGGCCGCTGCCGCCGCCGAGGCCACCGCTGCCGCCGCCGCCGCGCAGGCCCCGGAAGAGAAGGGTGACGACGCATGAGTACCGCCGCCACGCTTCTCGCGGCGACCGGCTCGCTGGAGCCGGCCGCCCGTTCCTTCCTGTCCCCGACCGGCCAGGAGATCGTCTTCCTGCTGGTCGGCATCGCCGTGTTCGGCTCGGCCCTGGTCGCCGTCACCACCAAGCAGCTGGTGCACGCCGCGCTCTGGCTGGTGGTCGCGCTCGGCGGGCTGGCGGTGGAGTTCCTGCTGCTGACGGCCGAGTTCATCGCCTGGGTGCAGGTGCTGATCTACCTCGGCTCGGTGGTCGTGCTGGTGCTGTTCGGGCTGATGCTCACCAAGGCGCCGATCGGGCGCTCACCGGACGCCGACTCCAAGAACCGCTGGGTGGCCCTGGTCGTGGCGCTGGCCTCGGCCGGAACGCTCGTCACGCTGGTCGTCGACGCCTTCCGGACCTCCTGGATCGACCTCGGCGCGGGCGGCGGCTCCGCCGCCGTCACCGGGGCGAGCCTGTTCCGGCACTGGGTGTTGCCCTTCGAGGCGCTGTCCGTGCTGCTGCTGGCGGCGCTGGTCGGCGCGATCGTGCTGTCGCGCGGCGACCAGCGGCGGGTGCCGGTGCCCCGCGCGGCCAAGCTGCGCGCAGGCCGGCCGGTCGGCTCCAACGGGACCGTCGCCGCGACCGCGCCCCGCACCGCTCCCGACCCGGCCGCCGCCCAGGCGACCGCCCCGGGCGCCGCCACTCCGGACGCGGCCGCGCCCGCGCCCTCCGCGTCGGAGGAGAGCTGATGCACCTCGCCTACCCCGTCGTCCTCGCCGCGCTGCTGTTCAGCGTCGGCGTGTACGGCGTGCTCGCCCGGCGCAACGCCGTCCTGGTGCTGATGTCGGTCGAGCTGATGCTCAACGCCGTCAATCTCGACCTGGTCGCCTTCGACGTCTGGCTGCGCGACTCGCTGCACGCCGGGCAGGCGCTCACCCTGTTCACCATCACCATCGCCGCCGCCGAGATCGGGCTGGGGCTGGCCATCGTCCTGCTGCTGTTCCGGGCCCGGGGCACCGCCGACATCGACCGGGCCACCGCGCTCGGCGACCCGGCCGAGCCGTTCGCCACGGACGAGACGCCGGCCGGAGCCGAGGCGCTGAAGGGCCAGGCCGCCGCATGAACCTCGCCCTGCCCGTACTCGTCCCCGCGCTGCCCGCGCTCGGCGCGGCCGCGACCCTGGCCGTCGGGAAGAAGGCGCCCGGGCTGGCCCGGCCGCTGGCGATCGTCCCGGTCGCCGTCTCGGCCGTGCTCGCCCTGGTGGTCGCCCTCCAGCTCGGCACCGGCCAGGCCCTCGACGCGGCCACCCGGCTCACCCCGACCGGCGGCCCCGACATCGCGCTCGCCGTCCACCTGGACGGCTTCAGCTCGCTGATCTCGGTGCTGGTCGGCCTGGTCGCCACGTGCGTCCAGGTCTACTCGACCGCCTACCTCAAGTCGGACCCGCGCTACCCCTCGTACGCGGCGCTGGTCTCGCTGTTCACCGCGGCGATGTTCCTGGTGGTCTACTCGGGCGACCTGATCATGCTGCTGGTCGGCTGGGAGGTCATGGGCATCTGCTCGTACTTCCTGATCGGCCACCACTGGGAGAGCGCGGACGCCCGCTCGGCCTCGCTCAAGGCCTTCCTGGTCACCAAGCTCGGCGACGTGCCGTTCCTGTTCGGGATCTTCCTGCTCGGCGCGGACGCCGGCAGCTTCCGGATCCCCGACGTCCTGGCCGCCGCCACCGAGGGCCGGCTCGGCCACCCGACGCTGATCGCGCTGCTGCTGCTCGCCGGGGTCGCCGGCAAGAGCGCGCAGTTCCCGCTGCACACCTGGCTCCCGGACGCGATGGCCGGCCCGACGCCGGTCTCCGCGCTGATCCACGCCGCCACCATGGTCGCGGCCGGCATCTACCTGGTCGCCCGGCTGCTGCCGGTGTTCCTGCTGTCCGGCGCGGCGCTGGTCGTGCTCGCGGTGATGGCCGCCGTGACGATGATCGGCTCGGCGCTGTGCGCGCTCGCCCAGGACGACCTCAAGCGGGTGCTCGCCTACTCCACCGTCGGCCAGCTCGGCTACATGGCCGGCGCGCTGGCCAGCGGCGACCGCGAGGCCTCCGTCTTCCACCTGGTCAGCCACGGCGCCTTCAAGGCGCTGCTGTTCCTCGCCGCCGGTGTGGTGATCCACGCCGCGCACACCAACTCGATCTCCGCGATGTCCCGGATCCCGGGGCTGCGCAAGCGCGTCCCCGACGCCTACTGGACGATGGGCATCGGCCTGGCCTCCCTGATCGGGCTGCCGCCGCTCTCCGGCTTCTTCAGCAAGGAGGCGGTGCTGACCGCCGCCGAGCACGCCGCCAACGGCGACGCGCTCACCAACGGCCTCGGCCCGTCCTCGGCGGTCCCGGAGGCGGCCGGCTGGATCGTGCTGATCTCCGCCGCCCTCACCGTGCTGCTCACCGCCGCGTACGCGACCCGGATGTTCCTGGTCGCCTTCCACAGCCCGGCCGGCGCCGCCGCCGCCGCACCGCAGGTGCTGCCCGCCACCGACCCGGCCACCGTGGTGGCCGACCACGAGGCGGACGCGCCCTACTCGCCCGAACTGGACGAGGCCGACCCCGGCACCGCCGAGCCGCCCGCGATGCGCTGGCCGCTCTGGGTGCTGGCCGTCCCGACCATGGCCTTCGGCGTCACCGGCCTGCGCTCCGACTGGCTGCCCGCGCTGCTGGACGGCGGCTCGCTGCGGCCCTCCGGGGTCACCGCCGTCACCGGCACCGGGCTCGCCGTGGTCGGCGTGCTCGCGGCGTACGGCGCCTGGCGCTCGGCCACCGCCCGGCTGGGCACCGGCCGGCCGGTCCCGGCCGCCGCCGGCCGGGTGCCCGGGCAGGCCGGGGTCCCGGCCGCCGAGGTGATCGTCGCCGACCCCGGGCGCACCCTGCTCGGCCCGCTGTTCGGCCCGGCCCGGCACGGCTTCGGCGTCGACCGGCTGTACCAGGCGGTGTTCGTCCGGCCCGTGGTCGCCGCGGCCGGGCTGGTCCGCTTCCTCGACCGCGAGGTCATCGAGACCTACGTGCGCGGCAGCGGAGTGGGTGCCAACCTGCTCGGCCGGGCCGTCCGGCTCGCCCAGACCGGCAACGCGCAGACCTACCTCAGCGCCCTGCTGGCCGCCGTCGTCCTGCTGACCGTCCTGGTGGCGGTGTAGCCGGTGCTGTCCTCCACCCCCGCCCCCTCGACCGCCGCACGTAGGAGCCCCCGATGAACGCGGTCCTCATCGCCCTCCTGGTGCTGCCGCTGCTCGGCGCCGCGCTCACCCTGGCCCCCGTGTTCGGGCCGGACCGGGCCGTCGCCGACCGGCGGGCGCTGCGGCTGAACACCGTCGTCACCGGCGCGGTGCTCCTGCTCGCCGTCGCCCTCGCGGCCGGCTTCGACCACGACGAACCCGCCCGGATGCAGGCCACCACCGACGTGGCCTGGATCCCGGCCCTGCACGTGCGCCTCCACCTCGGCGTGGACGGCGTCTCGCTGCCGCTGATCGTGCTGACCGCGCTGCTCACGTTCCTCTGCGCGGTGTACTCGGAGAAGCGGCTGCCGCACGGCGGGGCCCGGGGCGCAGCCCCCGACGGGCCCCGCCCGTCCGCGCAGGCCTTCGTCGGGCTGTTCCTCCTCCTCGAAGTCGGCATGCTCGCCACCTTCGCCGTCCTGGACCTCCTGCTCTTCTTCCTGGCCTTCGAGATCGTCCTGATCCCGATGTACTTCCTGATCGCCCGGTGGGGGAGCGGCGCGAAGGTCCCGGCCGCCAACCGCTTCATCCTCTACACCCTGCTCGGCTCGGCCGTGATGCTGCTCGGCTTCCTGCTGATCGGCAGCAAGACCGGCACCTTCGACATGCAGGCCCTGGCAGCCGCGCACGGCAGCGGAATGAGCCACACCACCCAGGTGGTCGCCGCGCTGGCGATCCTGGTCGGGCTCGCGGTCAAGGCTCCCGCCTGGCCGCTGCACAGCTGGCTCCCCGACGCGCACACCGCGGCCCCGACCGTGGGCTCGGTGCTGCTCGCCGGCGTGCTGCTGAAGATGGGGACGTACGGTCTGGTCCGCGTCCTCCTCCCGGTCGTGCCGGACGGCACCGCCACGCTCGCCCCCTACCTGGGCGCCTTCGCCGCCGTCGGCATCGTCTACGGATCGCTGGCCTGCCTGGCGCTGGCCCGCCCCGGCGCCAAGGGCGACCTGAAGCGCCTGATCGCCTACTCGTCCGTCGGCCACATGGGCTTCGTGCTGCTCGGCATCGCCTCCCTCACCCCGGTGGGCGTCAACGGCGCGCTGTTCGCCAACATCGCCCACGGCCTGGTCACCGGCCTGCTGTTCTTCGTCGTCGGCGCGCTCAAGGACCGCTACGGCACGGCCGACCTCGACACCCTCTCCGGCACCACCGGCGCCGCCCTGTACGGCCGGGCGCCGCGACTCGGCGCGCTGCTCGCCTTCGCCGCCGTCGCCAGCCTCGGCCTCCCCGGGCTGGCCGGCTTCTGGGGCGAGGTGCTCGCCATGTTCGGCGCGTTCGACCCGGCCGCAGGCCTGTCGCGCCCCGCCTTCGTCACCTACATGGTGCTGGCCGGCCTCGGCACCCTCCTCACCGCCGCGTACCTGCTGATCGTGGTCAAGCGCGTCTGCATGGGCGACCCCGAGCAGCCCGCGCCGGTGGCCGAGGTCGCCGACGTGCGCCCGTACGAAGCCGTCAGCTGGATGCCGCTGGCCGCGCTCACCCTGCTGGCCGGCCTCTGGCCCGCGCTGCTGCTCGGCCTCTCGAACCCCGCCGTCAAGCACCTCCTCGGGGGTGGCTGACCGTGCTCGCAGCCCAGACCGCCGCACTCGGACCTCACTCCACGGGGCAGCACACTGTGACCTCCCTCGCCGTAGCCAACCCGGGCAGCCTGATCCAGTCCGTGGACTGGGTGGCGATCGCGCCCCCGCTGATCGCCGCCGTCGCCGCCCTCGCCGTGCTGGTCACGGACCTGTTCCTGCCCGAGCGGCACAAGAAGTGGCTCGGCCGCCTGACCGCGGCCGGACTCGCCCTCGCCCTCATCGCGCTCCTCCCCCTCACCGGTGGGTCACCCCGGGCGACCTTCTGTGTGCAGAACGTAGCAGCGGGTACTGACACCCCGGCCCTCGGCGGCAACGCCGCGGGCGGCTGCTCCTACGTGGCCGACCACTTCGCCCTGGTGTTCCAGCTGCTCGCCCTCGGCGGCGCGCTGATCGCGGCACTGCTGTCGGTCCACACCGTCGACCAGGACAGGCTCCCCCGCGGCGAGTACTGGTTCCTGCTGCTCTCCAGCGCCACCGGCGCCGCCCTGCTGCCCGCCTCCCGCGACCTCGCCACCCTGGTGATCGCCCTGGAGGTCGCCTCGCTTCCCGCCTTCGCCCTGGTCGCGCTGCGCCGGGACGGCCGGGGCGCGGAAGCCGCGCTCAAGTTCTTCGTCTCCTCGGTCACCGCGACCGCCGTGATGCTGCTCGGCATCGGCTTCGTCTACGCGGCGAGCGGCAGCCTGCACCTCGGCGCCGTCGCCCAGGGCCTGGAGCACGCCCCCGGGCAGCTCAAGCCGCTGGCCGAGGCGGGCGCGGTGCTGACCCTGGTCGGCTTCGCGTTCAAGGTCGCCGCCGTCCCCTTCCACTTCTGGGTGCCCGACACCTACACCGGCGCGCCGCTGCCGGTGGCCGGCTACCTCTCGGTCGTCGGCAAGGCGGCCGGCCTCTCCGGGCTCGCGCTCGCCACCACCATCGCCTTCCGGCCGTACGCCCACACCTGGGGCCTGGTGCTCGCGGTCCTGGCCGCCATCACCATGACCGCCGGCAACGTCGGCGCCCTGCGGCAGCGCTTCGACACCCGCTACAGCGCGGTGCGGCTGCTCGCCTGGTCCTCGGTCGGCCAGGCCGGGTACCTGCTGGTGCCGCTCGCCGCCGCCGGGTACGCGTCCACCGGGGCCGACCAGCTGGGCGCCACCGCCGCGTACGCGCTGATCTACGGCGTGGTGAACCTCGGCGCCTTCGGGGTGGTCGCGGCCGTCGGCCGCCGGGCCGGGACCAGCGTGGACGACTTCCGGGGCCTCTTCACCCGCCGCCGCTGGACCGCGCTGGCACTCGCCTTCTTCCTGCTCTGCCTGGCCGGGCTGCCGCCGGGCGTCATCGGCCTGTTCGGCAAGGTCGTGGTGTTCCGCGCGGCCGTCGACGCCGGGCTGGGCTGGCTGGCCGTGGTGATGGCCGCCAACGTGGTCGTCGCCCTGTACTACTACCTGCGCTGGACGGCACTGCTGTTCGACCCGGCCGCGGACCGGGCGGCGGAGCGCGCGGCCGGGGCCGAGGGCAGGCTGCCGGTGAGCCTGACCGCGACGCTCGGGCTCACCGCCTCGGTGGCGGTGGTCCTCTCCGTCGCACCGCAGCTGGTGCTCCAGGTCGTGGGCGGTTCGCTGTTCTGAGCCGCGCCTTCCGGCCGCAGGGCCGGAGGGCCGGAGGGCCCGAGCGGCGGCAGGCGGGCAGGCGGGCAGGCGGGCAGGCGGGCAGGCGCGGCGCGTCTCCGCGGTGGCCCGGTTCGATGGCCCGGAGCGGCGGGCGGGCACGGCGGGTGGGCACGGTGGGCCGGCGCCGCGGTGTCGCGTCGGTCACAAGGGAACAAGGTCCCCGGCCCCACCCGTTGACCGGGCAAGAGGGACGAGGCAGAAAGGGCTTCCCCACCGCATCACTGGAGGGCCTGACGTGCACCGCCGGCACAACGGACTGAGGACCGCCGTCCTGCTCGGCGGCCTCTCGGCGCTGATCCTGGTGATCGGAAGCTTCTTCGGTCGCACCGGCTTCGTGATCGCCCTGCTGATCGCCCTCGGGACCAACGCCTACGCGTACTGGAACAGCGACAGGCTCGCGCTGCGGGCCATGCGGGCCCGCCCGGTCAGCGAGTTCGAGGCGCCCCAGCTGTACCGGATCGTGCGCGAACTCTCCACCGCCGCCCGCCAGCCGATGCCGCGCCTGTACATCTCCCCGACCCCCGCGCCCAACGCCTTCGCCACCGGCCGCAACCCGCGCAACGCGGCGGTCTGCTGCACCGAGGGCATCCTGCGGATCCTGGACGAACGCGAGCTGCGGGGCGTGCTCGGGCACGAGCTGAGCCACGTCTACAACCGGGACATCCTGATCTCCTCGGTCGCCGGGGCGCTCGCCTCGGTCGTGATGTTCCTGGTGAACTTCGCCTGGCTGATCCCGTTCGGCCGCGACGAGGACGACGACGGACCGGGGCTGTTCGGGATGCTCGCCATCATGATCCTCGGACCGCTCGCGGCCGGACTGATCCAGCTGGCGGTCAGCCGCTCCCGCGAGTACCAGGCCGACGCCGACGGCGCCCGGATCACCGGCGACCCGCTCGCCCTCGCCGGCGCCCTCCGCAAGCTCGACGCCGGCACCCGCCGGCTCCCCCTCCCGCCGGAGCCGCAGCTCCAGACGGCGAGCCACATGATGATCGCCAGCCCCTTCCGCCCGGGCGAGGCCGGCGCCAGGCTGTTCTCCACCCATCCCCCGATGGCCGAGCGCATCGCCCGCCTGGAGCGGATGGCGGGGTACCGGCGGTAGCGGTTCCGCCGAGCCGCGGGCCGCGGGTCGCAGGCCGACCTCGACGTCCGTCCGGGGCCGTCCGCGTCCGTCCGGGGCCGTCCGGGGCCGCCCACGTCCGTCCGGGGCCGCCCACGGTCGCCCGCTCAGCCCGTCGTCTCCTCGTACGCCAGGCGGAGGCGGTGGATGCCCTCGGCGACCTGGGCCGGGCTCTCGGCGGCGGCGTAGCTGAGGCGCACGTGCGGGGCCGGGGGTTCGGCGGGGTGGTAGGGGCGCCCGGGGGTGATCTGGACGCCGTTGCGCAGGGCGGCGGCGGCGAGCGCGCCGTCGTCGGTGCCGTTCGGGAGGCGCAGCCACAGGTGGTAGCCGCCGGGGCGGTGGATGGTGAGGAGTCCGGGCAGCTCGCGGTGCAGGGCGGCGACGGCGGCGGTGCGGCGGTCGCGCAGTTCGGCGGCGAGGGTGCGCAGGTGGCGGGCCCAGGCGGGGTCGGCGACCAGTTCCAGCGTCGCCTCCTGGAGCGGCCGGGGCACGAAGAAGCTGTCGACCACCTGGGTGGCCCGCAGTCGGGCCAGGGCCGGGCCGCGGGCGGTGAGGGCACCGACGCGCAGATTGGGGGAGGCGGCCTTGGTGAGCGAGCGCAGGTGCACCACGACCCCGTCCGGGTCGTCGGCGGCGAGCGGGCGCGGCAGCGCGGGCGCGTCGGTGTGGACCAGCAGCCTGGCGAAGTCGTCCTCGATCACGAACGCCCCGGCCGCGCGGGCGATCCGCAGGACCTCCGTCCGCCGCCGGGGTGAGAGCACCGCGCCGGTGGGGTTCTGGAACAGCGGCTGGCAGACGAAGACCCGGGCGCGGGTGGCCGCGAAGGCGTCCGCGAGCAGGTCGGTGCGGACGCCGTCCGCGTCGATCGGGACGGGGACGGGTCGCAGCCCGGCGGCCCGGACGACCGCCAGGGTGCCCGGGTACGTCGGCGACTCCACCAGGACCGGCGAGCCGGGCGCGGCCAGCGAGCGCATGGCGACGGTGAGCCCGCCCTGCCCGCCGGAGGTGATCAGCACGTCCCCGGCGCCGATCGGCCCGCCGTGGCCGCCGATGGCGCGGGCGAACCAGCCGCGCAGTTCGGTGAGGCCGTCGACGGGCGGGCGGTCCCAGGCACCGGGGCGCCGGCCGGCCCGGGCGAGGGCGGCGGCGAGCAGGCGTTCGGGCAGCAGGGTGGCGTGCGGGTAGCCGCTGTTGAGGTCGACGACGTCGGGCGGCGGCACCCGGAGGGTGGCGAACACCGGGGCGGCGACCAGGTCGCGCGGGCCGGATTCGGCGCTGAGCGCGACCTCCTGCCAGGAGAGGTCGCCGGTGCGGCCGGGCGGTGCGGCGGGGGCGGTCGGGGCGGCGGCGAAGGCCGCGGCCCGGAAGACCCCGGCGCCGGGCCGGGAGACCACCAGCCCCTCGGCGACGAGCACCGCGATGGCCCGGGAGACCGTCACCGGGCTGACCTGGTGGCGTTCCGTCAGGGTCCGGCTGGCAGGCAGCTTCCGTCCCTCCGGGTAGCGCTCCACTTCCAGCCGAAGGATGTCGGCCAGTTCGGTGACACTGCTACGCTCGTTCATGACGACACAAGATAGCGCTATCCCCCTCCTGGCGATAGCGCCGAAGCGCGGCGCGGCCTCCGGCACCACCCTCGCCGCCCTCGGGGTGGCCTCTTTCTCGTTGAGCTTCCCGGCCACCGCGTGGTCCCTGACCGGCTTCGGCCCGTGGACCACCACCGGGCTGCGCGGCGTCCTGGCCGGGGCCCTGGCCGCGCTCTACCTGCTGGCCGTCGGCGCCCGGTTGCCGCAACGGCAGCACCGGCCCGCCCTGCTCGTGGTCTCGGGCGGCTGCGTCCTCGGCTTCCCGCTGCTGACCACGCTCGCCCTGCGGACCTCCTCGACCGCCCACTCGGCGGTGGTGATCGGCGTCCTGCCACTGGCCACCGCGGTGGCCGCGGCGCTGCGCACCGGCCGCCGGCCGTCCCGGGCGTTCTGGACGGCGGCACTGGCGGGGGCGGCGGCCGTCCTGGCCTTCACCCTGCTGCAGAGCCACGGCCGGCCGAGCGTCGCCGACCTCTACCTGTTCGTCGGGCTGCTGGTCTGCGCGGCCGGGTACGCGGAGGGTGGGCGGCTCTCGCGGGACCTCCCGGGCGCGCAGGTGATCGCCTGGGCGGTGCTGGTCGCGCTGCCCGTGATGCTGCTGACCTCGGCGTTCGGGCTCGCCACCGAGCCGCTGCGGGTCGGGCCGAAGGCGCTGGTCGGACTGGCGTACGTCGCGGCGGTGTCGCAGTTCGGCGGGTTCGTGCTCTGGTACCGGGGGATGGCCGCGATCGGCGTGCCGAGGGCCAGCCAGCTGCAGCTGGGGCAGCCGCTGTTGACGCTGGTCTGGTCGGTGCTGCTGCTCGGCGAGGAACTGCCGGCCGCCGCGCCGGTCACGGCGGTGGTCGTGCTGGTCTGCATCGCGGTGACCCAGCGGGCCCGGACCTGACCGGGGACCTGCACCCGGGCCCTGGCGACGGCCCGACCGGGAACGGGCGCGGGACCCGTCGGGACCGGCCGGGAGCCGCCGGGAGCCGCCGGCCGTGCGTTCCGGAAGCCCTGCGCTGACCGGTCCGGTCCCGGCCCCCGCTCGTTAGGATGATGCCGTGCCCGTCGGTCCGGGCGCGGCATCCGGAGGGAGTGGGCCGTCATGGCAGACGAGAGGCACGCCCCGGCGGCCGGGGACGCGCCGGCCCGGCGACGCGGCCAGGGCGAACTGGAGGCGCAGGTGCTGGCGGTGCTCCAGCAGGCGCCCGGCCCCGCCACCGCAGGATGGGTCCAGGAACGCCTGGAGGGCGACCTGGCCTACACCACCGTGATGACCATCCTGTCCCGGCTGCACGCCAAGAACGCCGTCTCCCGCTCCCGCTCCGGCCGCTCCTACCTGTGGCAGGCCTCCTCCGACGCCGCCGGGCTGGCGGCGCTGCGGATGCGGCGGATGCTCGACGGGGAGGCGGACCGGGACGCGGTCCTGGCCAGCTTCGTCACCGCGCTGCTGCCGCACGACGAGGAGCTGCTGCGGGCCCTGCTCGACGCCGCGTCCGCCGATCCGGCAGCGACCGACCACAAGAGCTGACCCGTGGGCTTCTTCGTCTTCCTCCCGCTCGTCCTCCCGCTCACCGCGGTTCCGATCGCACGCCTGACCGAGCAGCACCTGCACCCGCGCGGTGCGGCCCGGCTGATGACCGCGATCAGCGCGGTGATGGCGGTCTGCAGCGTGCTCTGCCTCGGGCTGATCGGCGTGGTGGGCACCGCGCAGATCCCCGGCAACCCGCTGCCGGACAGCTGGTCCGACCCGGAGGTGCGGGCCGCGCTGCCGTACCACGAGACGGTCGGGACGGCTGCGATGTGGCTGCTGGCACTGGTGGGCTTCGCGTGCGCGCGCACGGTCGTGCGACACCTGCGGGTGCGCGCCCGGGCCCGCCGGGCGCTCACCGGGCTGCCGTCCGGCACCGGGTCGTCCGGTGACCTCGCGGTGCTGCCGGACCGCAGCCCGTACGCCTACGCGCTGCCGGGCTCGCCCGGCCGGGTGGTGGTCTCCACCGGGATGCTAGACGGCCTGGCGGCGGACGAGCGGGAGGCGCTGCTCGCGCACGAGCGGGCGCACCTGCGCCACCGTCACCACCGGTACCTGCTGACCACCCAGCTCGCCGCCTGCGTCAACCCCTTCCTGAGGCCGCTGCAGTACGCGGTGGCGTACAGCGCGGAACGCTGGGCGGACGAGGACTCGGCGCAGGCCGTGGGGGACCGCCGGATCACCGCGCGGGCGGTGGCCCGGGCGGCCCTGGTCTCGCACGCCGCCCCGGCGCCCGGCTTCGCGGCCTTCGCCGCGCCGACCGCGGCGGCCGGCCCGGTGCCGCGCCGGGTCGCCGCGCTGCTCGGCCCGGTGCCGACCTCCCGCAACTGGCCGCCGGCCAAGACCCCGGCGGGCCTGGCGGCGATGGTCGCCGCGGTCGGTACGGCGGCGTCGGCGCTGTGCGCGCTCAACGCGGCCGTGGCCCTGCTGGTGGTGCTGAAGGCCGTCACCCCGCTGTAGGTCCTGTCCGGCCGATCCTGCCGGACAGGACCCAGCGCCGGACGGCGGGCGCGGCTCGGCGCACCGGGCGCGGCTCAGAGCAGGGCGGCCAGTTCGTCGACGGCGGTGCCGGCCGCCGCCAGCGACTCGGCGGCGAGCGGCTCCAGCCCGTTCAGCGCGGGGACGTCCGCGGCCCGGGTGAGTTCGGCGGTGACGACGTGCAGGTGCTCCGCCGCGATCCCGAGGTTGCCGAAGTACGCCCGCAGGTAAGGGAGCTGGAAGTCGAAGTGCTCGCGCGGGGTGCCCGGCCCGTAGCCGCCGCCGCGGACGGCGACGACCACCACGCGGGTGTCGCGCAGCAGCCGCTCGCCGGTGTCCGGGTCGAGGTAGGCGCCGGGGAACGAGACCCGGTCGATCCAGGCCTTGAGACCGGTGGAGACGGTGAAGTTGTACATCGGGCTGCCGAGCAGCAGGGTGTCGGCGGTCCGCAGTTCGTCGATCAGCGGACGGCTCAGCGCCCACTCGCGGGTCTCGTCCGGGCCGTCGGCGAGCGTCGCGACGTCCTGCAGCGGGAGTGGGCCCTTGTGCTCGGCCCGACGGCCGAGGGCGTCGTAGGCGGCGCGCACCGCGGGGACCGGATCGGCGGCGAGGTCGCGGTACCGGTACCGGGCGGTGCGGCCGTGCCGGGCGCGCCAGGCGGTGGCGAAGCGGTCGGTCAGGGCGCGGCTGACGGAGCCGGCCGGGCTGATGCTGGAGTCCAGGTGGAGCAGCGTGGCGGAGGTCATGGCGGTCTCCCGGTCACCTCGGAGGAGGACGGATCGTCATAGCGGTGACGAGCCGGGCCGAGGAAAGGTGACCGATGGACCGGGACGGGATTTCGGGGGCGTCGGCCGGCAGGGCGACGCACGACGGGACGACGCACGACGGGACGGCAGCCGACGGGGCGACGCACGACGGGATGACAGCCGACGGCGTGCCGACCGGAGGGGAGGCGACGGCCGAGCGGACGGCGGTGCGCTTCGAGGCCGAGCGCGGCCGGCTGCGGGCGGTCGCCCAGCGGATGCTCGGGTCGACCGGCGAGGCCGAGGACGCCGTGCAGGAGGCCTGGCTGCGGCTGGTCCGGACCGACCCGGCCGAGATCGACAACCTGCCCGGCTGGCTGACCACCGTGGTCTCCCGGATCTGCCTGGACCTGCTGCGGGCCCGCGCCGCGCGCCGAGAGGAGGCGACCGGCGACGCACTGCCGGACGCGGCGGGCGCCGGCGCCGACCCGGAGCGGGAGGCGCTGCTGGTCGAGTCGGTGGGCCGGGCGCTGCTCGTGGTGCTGGACCGGCTGGGCCCGGCCGAGCGGGTCGCCTTCGTGCTGCACGACGGCTTCGCCGTGCCCTTCGAGCAGATCGCGCCGATCGTCGGGCGGACCCCGGTGGCCGCCAAGAAGCTGGCCAGCCGGGCCCGGCAGCGGGTGCGGGGCACGGCCGCGCTGCCACCGGAGCCGCTGGCCGGGCACCGGCGGGTGGTGGAGGCCTTCCTGGCCGCCGCCCGGGACGGGGACCTGGCCGGGCTGCTGGCCGTCCTGGCCCCGGACGTGGTGCGCCGGGCCGACCCGGCCGCGCTGCCGCCCGGCCGGTCCCCGGTGGCCCGCGGCGCGGCGACGGTCGCCCGGGAGACCACGGTCCTCGGCCGCCGGGCCCGCCACGGCGCGGTGGCCCTGGTGGACGGGGTGCCCGGCATCCTGATCGCCCCGGGCGGGCGGTTGTGGCTGGCGCTGCGGGTGGCGGTCGCGGACGGCCGGGTGAGCGGCTACGAGGTGGTCGCCGACCCGGCCCGGCTCGCCGCCCTCGACCTGGCCGTGCTGCCGGGGTGACCCCGGGGCGTGCCCGCCCGGCCGTTCCGTCGGGTACGTCACCGCGCCCGAGCCGGCCACGACGGCTCAGCCGTCGACGGGCCCGCCCCCGCCACCGTCACCGCCACTGCCACCGTCGACGGGCCCGTCGGCGGCGGGCCCGTTTCCGACGGCCTCCCGCAGCGTGCGGAACTCCCCGGCCAGCGCGTCCAGCGTGTAGTGCGCGTTGAGGCCGCTGGGGTTGGGCAGCACCCACACCTCGGTGTCGCCGATGCGTTCCGGCTGGCGCCCGATCGCGGCCCGCCGCTGCCCGAAGGCCGTCCGGTAGGCGCCGATGCCGAGCACCGCCAGGACCCGGGGGCGGAGCCGCAGCACCCGGGCGCGGAGCGCGGCGCCGCCCTCGCGCAGTTCCTCGGCGGTCAGTTCGTCCGCCTTGGCGGTGGTGCGCGGGGCGACGTTGGTGATGCCCAGGCCGAGCGCGAGCAGTTGCTCCTGCTCGTCCGGGCGGTACTGGTGCCCGGTGAAGCCGGAGCGGTGCAGGGCGGGCCAGAAGCGGTTGCCGGGCCGGGCGAAGTGGTGACCGGTGGCGCCGGACCACAGGCCCGGGTTGATGCCGCAGAACAGCACCCGCAGTCCGGGCCCGGCGACGTCCGGGATGGTGGTGTCCTTGGCGGCCAGCAACTGTTCGGCGGTCGGCTTCACCGGTCCGGTCGGCTTCACCGGTACGGCCGGTTTCACCGGTGCGTGCGGCTGCGTGGGTGCGGGCGGCTTCGTCGGCGGGTGAGGCTTCACCCGGCCAAGTCTGCCGTGCCCCGTGCCGCCGCCGTGCGCCGGTCGCGCAGCCACCGCAGGCCGAAGACCACCACGGCCGCGTACGCCCAGCCGACGAAGACGTCGATGATGAAGTGCTCCGCGCCGTAGACCAGGGTGAACGTCATCGCGAGCGGATAGGCGATCAGGACCGCCCGCAGCCAGGGCCGGGCGGTCGGCCAGAAGAAGAACAGCAGCATCGCCGGGTAGGCGGAGTGCAGCGAGGGCATCGCGGCGACGTCGTTGGCGAACTGGCTGCCGTTCTCCAGCAGCGAGTCGGCCTGCGGCAGCCCGCTGGCCGAGATGACCTCCCAGACCACCCGGGACAGGTGCGGCAGGTTGCCCTCCTGGGCGACCAGCCACGGCGGGTCGGCCGGGTAGAGCAGGTAGGTGGCGAAGCCCGCGAAGGTGAGCGTCAGGTAGCAGGCGAGCAACTGTCGGAACCGGTGGTGGGCGCGTCGCCAGAGCACGGCGAGCAGGAGGAAGACCACGAAGAAGTGCGAGAGGTAGACGCCCACCGCCGCGTAGTCGTACCAGTGCGGCGAGCCCGGGGTGTAGAGGGCGTGCTGGAGCCGGACGGTCCAGGTCTCGCCGAAGCCGAGCACCTCGTCGAAGCGCAGCTGCGGCAGCCAGTGCGGGGCCCACGGGGTGTGCGCGCCGTAGCCGCGCAGCAGCGAGTACGCCCACACCACGGCCATCACCGGCACCCAGTCGCGCAGCACCAGGAGGAAGCCGCGGCGGCCGTGCCCGCTGTGGGCGGCGGCGGTGAGCAGGGCACCGATCAGCCAGAGGAACAGCACGTCGTTGGCGGCCGGGATGCCCTCGACGCTCAGGAACCGGACGAGGCCGGTCAGGTAGAGCGGCCACGCCAGGAAGCGGAGTCTCGACCAGCCCGTCACGCGGGGGCGGGGTGGAGGCACCGGGCGCGGCTGTTCGGCCCGCACGGGGGGCGGGGCCGGGCGGAGGGTCTTGGTCATGCGCACTGAAACTAGCAACCCAAACTTGGAGGACTCTGGGTGGAGTATGACCGGACCGTAAGAACGCGGGATCCGGCCGGCGTCGTTCCGGGCGTCGAGCTCACGCGACGATGCCCAGTTCGTGCGGGGTGTTGTTGAAACGGCGGCCACCGGTCGGGGTGACGGTGACGATGTCCTCGATCCGCACCCCGAACCGGCCGGGCAGGTAGATCCCGGGCTCGATCGAGAAGCACATCCCGGGCACCAGCGGCCGCTCCTCGCCCTCCACCAGGTACGGCGGTTCGTGCGTGGTGGTGCCGATGCCGTGGCCGGTGCGGTGGATGAAGTACTCGCCGTAGCCGCCCTCGGTGATCACCCGGCGGGCGATCCGGTCGATCTCCTGGCAGCTCACCCCGGGGCGGACCGCCTCGAAGGCGGTCTGCTGGGCGAGCCGGACCAGGTCGTGCACCGTTCGCACCTCGGCGGGGACGTCCGGGCCGACGTGCACCGTCCGGGTGGTGTCGGAGCCGTAGCCGTCCTTGAGGCCGCCGAAGTCCAGCACCACGGTGTCACCCGGTCGGATGACCCGGTCACCGGCCTCGTGGTGCGGGTCGGCGCCGTTGGGGCCGGAGCCGACCACGGTGAAGTCGACCTGGCTGTGTCCGTACTGGATGAGCAGCGCGCCCAGGTCGGCGGCCACGTCGGTCTCCCGGCGGCCGGCGAAAACGACGTCCAGGATCCTGCGGTAGGCGGCGTCCGCGGCTCCGCCGGCCGCCGCCAGGCGGTCCAGTTCCTCGGTGTCCTTGACCGCGCGCAGCATCGGCAGGGTCTCGGTGAGCGAGGTGAACGAGGCGCCGGGCAGCGCGGCCTGGAAGCCGAGCAGGTGCATCGCCCAGGCGTTGTCGGAGACGCCGTAGCGTCCGGCCGGGTCGAGCAGCGGGCCGGCGGTGGCGAACGGGTCCTCGCCGTCGGACCAGTCGAGCATCCGGACGGCTCCGGCGCCGACCGCCTTCGCGGCGTCCGGGCGCTCCAACCTGGGCACCACCAGGGCGGGTTCGCGCCCGGAGGTGAGGACGAGGGCGGTCAGCCGTTCGGTGATCGCGGTGGGCGTATAGCCGCACAGGTAGGCCAGGTCGGGGCCGGGGGCGATGACCAGGCCGGCCAGCCCGGCGGCGGTCGCCTCGGCGGCGGCCCGGGCCATCCGGGCGGTGTAGTCCTCGACGGTGAACGGTCGTGGCACGGCGCTTCCTCCTCTGGGGCGGACGGGCTCTGCTGGGACTCATACTCCTCGGATTCCCTCAGCGCCTCCCCGCGTTCGCGAAGTGCCGCAGGAACGATGCCTCGACCCGCGCCATGCGGGCGATCTCGTCCGGGTCGACGCTCTCGTTCGGTGCGTGGATCAGGCAGCGCGGCTCCTCGACGCCCATCAGGACGATCTCCGCGTCGGGGTAGGCGGCGGCCAGGACGGGGCAGAGCGGGATCGAGCCGCCCTGGCCGAGGAAGGTCATCGGCGTGCCGTAGACCTCCCGCATCGCCCGGTCGAGCGCGGCGTACGCGGGCCCGCCGGTGTCGGCCCGGAAGGCCGCACCGGTGCCCTCCCGTTCGACGTCCACCCGTACGCCCCAGGGGGCGGCGGCCAGCAGGTGCGCGACCAGCGCGTCCTGGGCGGTACGGGCGTCGGTGCCGGGCGGCACCCGCAGGCTGACCCGGGCCCGGGCGGCGGCCGGGACGGCAGCGGCCGAGCCGACCACGGGCGGGCAGTCGATGCCGAGCACGGTGACGGCGGGGCGGGCCCACAGCCGGTCCGCCACCGTGCCGGAGCCGGTCAGCCGGACTCCGTCCAGGACGCCGGCGTCGGCGCGGAAGGAGTCCTCGTCGTAGCCGGCGCCGCTCCAGCCGCCGTCGTCGTCCAGGCCGTCGATCCGGGTGCCGCCGTCCGCGTCGCGCAACGAGTCCAGGATCCGGATCAGCGCGGCCAGGGCGTCCGGGGCGGGGCCGCCGAACATGCCGGAGTGCACGTCCCCGGCCAGGGTGGAGACGGTGACCACGACGTCGGCGAGGCCGCGCAGCGAGGTGGTGGCGGTCGGGACGCCGACGGCGGAGTTGCCGGTGTCGCAGATCAGCAGGGCGTCCGCGTGCAACTCCCCGGCGTGCGGCGGCAGGTAGCGTTCCAGGCCGCCGGTGCCCTGTTCCTCGGAGCCCTCGACGAGCAGCTTGAGGCCGACCGGCACGTCCTCGCCGAGCGCGCGCAGCGCGGTGAGGTGCATGACGATGTTGCCCTTGCAGTCGGCGGCGCCGCGGCCGTACCAGCGGCCGTCGCGTTCGGTGAGTTCGAACGGCGGGGAGTGCCAGGCGGCTTCGTCCAGCGGGGGCTGGACGTCGTAGTGGGCGTAGAGCAGCACGGTCGGGGCGCCGGGCGGCGGCGGACGGTGACCGATCACGGCGTGGCTGCCGTCCGGGGTCTCCTCCAGGTGGACGTCGCGCAGGCCGGTCTCGGCGAAGGCGGCGGCGACCCACGAGGCGGCGCGCAGGCAGTGCTCGGGCGGGTACTGCCGGGGGTCGGCGACGGACGGGATGGCCACCAGCTCGGCCAGGTCGGCCCGCGCGCGGGGCATCAACCCGGCTATCAGGCCGTCGAGTTCGTCGGTCATGCGGTGGCTCCCTGGGTCGGCTGCGGACGGTCCCGTCGGCGGGCGGGTGACTACGCCGGGCGCCCCTCGGGTCCGTGCCGACGGTCCGCCGGCCCTGCGTCCGGTGGGCGGTCCGCGCCCGGTCGGCCGCCCGCGGACGGCCCGTGGTGCCCGTCCGGCCCGTGGTCCGCGTCCGGTGGGCACCGACCCGGCCGGCGCCGCCGCAGGAGGAGGCGCGGGACGGGCGGTCCGGGGGCGCGGACCGGCACCGGCGCCGGGGCCCGGTGGCCGTGCGGGTGGTCCGGCCGGTGGACGACCGGGCGGACCCGCGTGGTGGTCGCCGGGAGGATCCGGTGCGCGCCGGAGACGAGCGGCACCGGCACGAACAGCAGGGTGGCGAGGGTGGCGATCACGCTCAGGACCGGCCGGTCGGACGGCACCACCCAGCCGGTCGCCGACGCGGCCAGGACGAAGATCACCGGCACCGGGCCCGCCGGGGCCCCGGCCGGGGTGCCCCGGCCGGGTGGGGGCGCGTGCGTGGAACTCATGCGGTCCTCCTCCGGTACGGCCCCGGTCGACTGCGGTCGGTGGCGATCGGCCGTGGCCGGCGCCGCCCGGTGGCGGGCTGCCGGTCGGCGCGGGGGACCGGGAGAGGGGGCCCGGTGCAGGCCGTACCCGGTCAGTCCACCCGGGGACCGGGGCCACCGCATGCGGCACGCACCCGAGTGGGTGACCGGCCGCGGCCCCGGGGCGTACGCGTCGGGGCACCTCTTGACGGTGCTCAGTCTGCTCTACGGTCTCCGACCGGGCACGGAATCATAAATTCCGGGCCGACTGTCGGTGCGGTGAGACACCATGTCCGGCATGTCCTACGAACTCCAAGCGCTGATAGGAACATTGGAGCTGCTGCGGGTGGCGGCGGCGGAGGTTCCGGCGGCCCGGGTGGTGCCGCTGGCGCAGGGGCTGGCGCTGATTCCGGTCACCTCCGGCGTCCTCGCCGCGCTCCAGGGCGACGGCAGCGTGCGGAAGCCCGGTGGCGGCTCCGGGTTCAGCTGGTACTCCGACGGTTTCGAACTCCGGCTGGCCGCCTGGTCGAAGGCCGGCCCGCTCGCCTGCGTCGAGGCCGAGTACTACGGCGGCAGCGGCATGCAGCGCGCCGCGGTCTGGGAGGACGGCCGGGTCGTCCTCGGCCCGCTCGCCGTCGGCGAGTTCGAGCCCGTGCCGCCGGAGGGCGCCCCGATCTCCCGGGCCCTGCGGCGGATCGGCGCGCGCACCGAGGAGGGGCGCTCGGACGAGTTCGACTCGATCGGCCTGGGCGCGTACCGCAGCACCGGCAGCTGGGTCGGGACGGACCGGGTCGGTGTCGACTGAGCCGACGGTCGGGCGGCCGGGGGCTGCGTACCGGCCCCCGTGATGCGGGCGGCCCCGCTCCCGAACCGGGGAGCGGGGCCGTGCCGTCGGTCCCGCAGGCCGTGGGCCTGCGGGGGCCGAGGTCAGTCGTGGTCCGCGGTCAGCGGTAGTTCACGTACTGGATCGCGAAGTCCAGGTCCTTGCCCTTGAGCAGGGCCTGGACGGCCTGGAGGTCGTCGCGGCTCTTCGAGCTGACGCGCAGCTCGTCGCCCTGGACCTGGGCCTTGACGCCCTTCGGGCCCTCGTCACGGATGATCTTCGCGACCTTCTTCGCGTCCTCCGTGGTGATGCCCTCCTTGATGTTCGCGAAGATCTTGTACTCCTTGCCGGAGAGCTGCGGCTCCGCGGCGTCCAGAGCCTTCAGCGACAGGCCGCGCTTGACGAACTTCGTCTGCAGCACGTCGAGGATGGCGCGCACGCGCTCCTCGCCGTTGGCCTTCATCTCGATCTTCTCGCCGGAGCGGCTGATCTCGCCGCCCACGCCCTTGAAGTCGAAGCGCGTCGCGATCTCGCGGGAGGTCTGGTTGATCGCATTGTCGACCTCCTGCCACTCGACCTTCGAGACGATGTCGAAACTGGAGTCGGCCATGGGTGTTGGTCTCCTTGATGCTCTGGCTTCACTGGCACGGCCCGCCCCACCGGGCGTCCGCCGCCCCAGCCTATCCAGCGCCGCCCCGCCCTCGCCCGCGGCAACCGCGTGCCGTTCCTTGATCATCGCGTGGTCTATCGAGTGGCGGAGCACCCCCCGGCATCGGGTATGGTTTACCACGTCGAACGGGGCGAACACCCCGGAAGACGAACATCCTGGCTGGTTGCCCGAGCGGCCAAAGGGAGCAGACTGTAAATCTGTCGCGCAAGCTACGCAGGTTCGAACCCTGCACCAGCCACAGGATAGAAAACAGCCCCTGATCTGCGGAAACGCAGATCAGGGGCTGTTTCGTTGTGCTCGAACACGCGGCTACATCGGGTGGCCGTTATGGGTGGTTTGTCTCACTTCATTCCGCCCGAATCCCGCTCCTGACCAGCGGTTCCGGACCAGGTGCGGACCAAACTCGGGAGCCCCCCGGCGCCGCCCGCCGCTGGAGCCGTTCGGTGATGAGCTGGTTCGCGTGGTCCTCGTCACCATGGATGCACTTCGCGTAGACCCGTAGCAGGACGGCGATGCTGTGCCCCGCCCGCCGGGCGCACTCGGCCACCGGTACGCCAGAGGCCAGCCAGAGCGAGATCCCGGCGTGCCGGGCGTCGTACGGGCGCTTGGCGAGCGGGGTGGCCCGCTCGTTCTCGCTGAACACCTCGGCCCGCGCGGCGGCCCACACGACGCCGTAGCCGCTCTCCTGCACCATCCCGTTCCGGAAGGTCCGGAACAGCCGGCCGTCCGGCGCCGTGCCGTACAGCTCGATGTGCTCGCGCAGCAGCTTCACCAGTTCGGGCGGAATCGGCACCGGACGGGTGGCTGTCTCAGCCCGGTGCTTGAGCCCCCGGGGGTCGTGGGACTCCCCGCTGTCCGTCCAGGACGACCCGACACGGGGGCTGTTCCCGTTGAGGTTGAGCTTGCCCCAGCCCTCCGCCGGCAGGACGCACCGGTCCTTCCGCAGGTGCACGACCTCGCCCGGGCGCATGCCCGCGTAGTACATGCAGCCGAAGAACCCCACCAGCCGTGGCCCGCGCCGCCCCTGCCGGCCGACCGCCTCCAGCATCGCGGCGGCCTGCTCGGGACTCATGACGTACTCCGGGTCGAGCTCCTCCTCGGCCCGGGGCGGCTGCCACTGCACGGACGGCAGCGGATTGGCCGTCAGCAGGCCGTCCTCGACGGCCCGGTCCACGACGTGGCCCAGAATCCGCCGCTTCCGCAGCGTCGTCGAGGCCGCGGCCCGGGTTCCGTCCAGCTTCACCGAAAGGGCGGCGAGCAGGCGCCGGACCATCCTCGGCTGCTCCAGTTCCGAGACGTTCACGGAGTTCCGTGCCACCCAGGCGAGTGCCTTGGCGACCTCCACCGGCGGCTCGTCGGTCCACCGGTTCACGTTGAAGGCCCAGCCGTACAACGCCCGCCGTACGACCCGCTTGTCCGGCATGCCGGCCTTGCTCCCGACCAGCTCGAAGGTGACGCTTGCCAGAGCGTCGGCCCACGTCGTCCGGGTCTTCGCCGGGGCACCGTCCCACCGGGCCTCGACGTAGTTCCGCCCGTGCTGGTACCAGGTGACGGCCTTCTCATCCTCCTTGAGCTTGCGCAGCTCCGAGAGGGGGAGACCCGTCTCCGTGTCGAAGGGCTCGTGCGAGGCCGCCGCGATGAGCAGTTCGGCCTTCCGGCCGTCCGCCTGGGTCTTCGTGAGGTAGGACTCGGAGAACTCCAGGGCGCCGTTGACGGTCCATCGCACCATCCACGGCCTGCGGCGGTTGGGCCGGTGGCGGTGTTCCCAGAAGGTGACCCTGTAGGAGGTGGCCATCAGGCGGCGACCTCGCAGGCGTCGAGCCAGGCGTTCAGATCGGCCCGGTCGACTCGGACCTGGCCGTTGGGGAGCTTGATGAGGCGCGGGGCCTTGCCGCGGGCGCGCATCCGGTAGAAGGCGGCACGGGACATGCCGAGTTCGGCGAGCACGACGGGGAGCTTGAGCAGTTCGCGCTTGGGCATGGCGAAGTCTCCTGCTGTGGGTCTGGGTTGATGGCTGCGGCGTGTTGCGGGCCCTCTCGCGGGCGGGCGCGGAGGGTGGAGACCGTCAGGGACGTCAGGGGAACTCACTGACCTGCGGGTATGGCCCCTGCCGGGGCGTCAGGAGTTGTCAGGGCTGTCAGGGGATAGCCCGTATCCCCTGACAGCCCTGACGGTCCCTGACAGGCCGCCTGGTGGCGATTGGGCTGGTCAGGGCTTTGTCCTGACATCCCTGACGGTTACGTGGTCGTGTCTGCGGCCGTGGGGGTGCTCACGGCCGGGTGAACGCGGTAGGTGACGGCCTGGGGCCGGCCGCGCTGACCGCTGGCGGTGGGCTGGTCGGCGCGAAGCCAGCCATGCTGTTCCAGCAGGTGCAGGGCGGGCTCGACGTCGGCGACCTTCTTGAACCGCCGGGACGACGCGACGGCGTCGTGGGCCTTGATGTGGGTGCGGTGGGTGCCGTCCTTCTTCGGCCGCTGGAGCCACTGGAGGAGGGCATGGGCGTCCTCGGTGGCGGGGTCGGCGGCGATGAGGTCGAAGACCGCGAGGGTGTGGGCGGTGTAGTAGTCCGCGATCTCGGCGGCGCGGTCGACAGTGGCGGCCTCCAGGGCGGCACGCCAGGCGTTGCTGTCCCGGTCGGAGGTGATGTGGTCGGCAAGGTGGAGCAGGACGGCGATCCGGGCGATGTGGCCGACGAGCTTTCCGGCCCAGTCCTTGATGTGGGCGAGCGGCTGGTCGGGGCGGAGCTGGACCTCGACGCGCTCCTGAAGGCGCTCGATGGCGAGGTCGGCGGCCTGGTCCATGACCACGGTGACCGGGTCCGTGAGGTCGGTCATGGCGTGGAGCAGGCGGGTCAGGTTGCGGTCGTAGGCGTTCGCGACCTTCTCGGGGATCGGCGCGGTGCGGACCTTGCGGTAGCCGAGGTTGGAGGGCGGCAGGGAGTAGAGGAAGCGAGCGAGCAGGCCCCGGTCGCGGGCGCCGGGGGCGGCGCCGAGTTCCTGGAGGACGGTGGGCTGCGGGGTCACGCCGATGGTGAGCGCGGGCTTGTCGACGGTGGTCTGCTCGCGGGTGATGCGGTCGGCCTGGAGCCGCTCGCCCTTGTGGGCCTGGAGGAACACGCCCAGGTTCGGTTTGCTGCTGTAGCGGCCGACCATGCTGTCGAACAGGTCGCCCTCCGGGGAGAGCGCGGCCAGGCATCGGTGGACGGCGAGTTGGCTGGTGACGGTCTCCGGGGTGATGTCACCGGACAGGGTCAACCGCGGGCTGGGCGGGACGGTGATCTCCTCAGCGAGCATCTTCGCGGCGGAGATCTCCGCGACCAGCCGGGTGCGGTCGAGGTCGGGGTTCTTGCGGGCCTTGGCCATCAGCGCGTCGACCTCCGCCAGCGCGGCATCCTTGGCGGTCTCGGCCTCGATGATCACCGCCCTGGCGCCGGCCTGGAGCTCCGCTTCGACCTTGTAGACCGGGCCCATCGTGAACGCGAACACGTCGGACTTGCGGCTGGCCGGGGGCATCGCACAGGTCAGGTAGAGGTTCGACTGCTCGCGCCAGCCGGGCCGGATCTCCACGTTGACCCGTCCGCCGGCGGCGGTCGACAGCGCGGCGAGGGCCATGGTGGCGGCGGCGTCGGGCGGAGTCTGGGTGAACTCGGCGACCGCCGCGACGTAGTCGCCGACCCACCCGGGCAGGGCCTGGACGGGGAAGGTCGGCAGGGCGCCGTGGGAGCCGAGCGGGACGGGGTCGAGCCAGGTGTCGCCGGCGGCGAGGTCGGCGAGCATCGAGAGGGCAGCGGTGCGAACGGCGTCGAGGTCGGCCTGGTCCTCGCCGGCCATGGCCATGTGCGCGAGACGGCTGGTGGCGGTGCCGATCCGGCGGCGCTCGGCGGCGAGGCGCACGATCTCGGCGTAGTAGTCGCCGTTCGCTGCGGTCGGGGTCGCCTCGACGCAGGCGTGCAGGTAGCCGGGCCCTCCGATGCGGCCCAGGTCACCCTGGGAGCGCAGGACGCTGGCCAGCAGCATCGGGTCGACCGGCCGCTCGCCGTCGGCCATGCGGGTGATGGCGCGCCAGATCGTCTCGTGCGCGGGGTGGTAGAACGCGCTCGGGTCGCCGAGCTGAGCGGCCAGCGCCGGGATCTGCGCGGGGTCGAGCAGGGCGGCGCCGATGACGGCCTGCTCGGCGGCCTTCACCTCGGCGGGCTCCGGCCGGAACGGGATCACGTTCAGGGAGTTCTCGGTCACCGCTCGTCCTCCCTGGGGAGCCGGTGGTGGTCGAGCCAGGCGAACGCGGAGGTGTTCTGGGCGCGGTAGTAGACGTCGATGGCCGCGTCGGGGACGCTGCCGGGGCGGACCCGGGGGTCGATGAGGCTGGCGTACAGGCGGGCGCCGTGGTGGACGCAGGCCTTGGCGGCGTCGCCGTGCCGGTCGAGGACGGTCACGGCGTCGAGCAGGCCCTCGCAGGGGCTGGCGTCGCCGAGGTGGGCGGCCTCGCAGCGGGGCTGCGGCGAGGTGGTGTTTCCGGGCATGCTGGAGTCCTCTGGTCTCTGAGAGGGATCGGATCGGCCCCGCAGCAACCGCCCGTCACCCGGCAAGGTCGACGGTCGCTGCGGGGCTTCGTGCTGTGTCGGTCAGTCGTCCTCGGGACCGCAGAAGCAGTTCTCGGGGGTGGCGCCCTGGCCGATCTGGCAGGCGCAGTAGATGAGTCCGAGCGGCGTTTCGATGGGCTCGCCGCCGGTGCAGCGGTCGCACTCGCCCGGCGCCCAGTCGGCGGCGTCGAACTCGTCGTGGTCGTCGTACACGGTGATGCCTTTCGTCGGGCAGCCCGACGGGATTGCCGTCATGTGACCGCGTCCGTCGGGCTGTTGGGGGGACAGGCCCCGGGGGAGGGCAGTGATTCAGCTGAAGACGTTGGGGTTGGTGTGCATCGGGCGGTCGGCGCAGTCCTCGGCCCAGCACTGGTGGGTCCAGCAGGTGCGGCGGTCGTCGGGGTGCATGCCGGCGTCCTCGGCGGCGTCGTCCGCGGCGAGGGCGGCGGCGAGGTCCTGGTCCATGGAGGTCTCCTTCTGGTGATCGACTTCCCCTCCCCGGCGGGTGCCGATCGGAGGGGGTAGGGCGGTAGGTAGGGGAGTGGTAGGGAGGGCGGTAGGTGCGCGCTGACCTGCGGTTCCTACCGCCCTACCGCCGCCCGAGAGGGGGTGTCGGGAGTGACTGGGGGAGCGGGGTCAGGCAGCCTTCTGGGCAACCGCCGGGACGGTGCCCGGAGCGGCCTCCGGGAGGGCATCCAGCAGCACCGCAAGGCGGTTGCGCTGGCGCCCGTTGAAGGTGAGCTTCTTGCCCTCGACCAGGGCCACCCCCAGGCCCTCCAGGTGAGCCCTCAGGTCGGGGACCTTCCAGTGGCCGAAGAGACCCCTCCCCTGGCCCTCCTCCAGGACCTGGGAGAGGTGGGCGGCGGTGCCCTGGTCGGACATCCCGGCGACGTACCGCACGAGGGCGTACAGATCGGCCTCGGCGGGGGCGTCCTGGAGCTCGTCGTCCTGGTCGTCGGAGTCGTCCGGCCCGGCCTTGGCCGCCTTCTCCTTCGCGGCCTGGTCGGCCTCGGCCAGTTCGGCGGCGGCTTCGGTGTTGCCGACCACGACTGCCACGACCACCCACAGGACGAGGAGGACGGTGACCGTGGTCGGCGCGTACCGGGCGACGGGCCGGGCCAGGACGGGGGAGAAGAAGAGGCCGAGGGCGAGCGCTCCCCCGACCTGCTGGCGGGTGATCGTGACCTTCTCGACGTGGGGCCGAACGGCCCGGATGATCAGCCTGTTGCCCAGGCCGAACGCGGTGACCGACACGCCTTCGAGGTAGCGGTGCAGCTTCATCAGGCACCGACCAGGCCCTTGAGGACCGAGCCGATCACGGTGAGCGGCAGGGCCCAGATTCCGCCGGCGGCAGCGTAGACCGACGGCACGGTGGCGCCGAGGATGCTGTCCTTCCACGGGCCGGGCTTGGTGCCGAACAGGGCGAGGGTCAGGATCGCGGCGACCGCTCCGGCGCCGACGTTGCCGAACGCCTGGCTCTGCGAGGTGAAGGCGTGGGTGAGGGCGTCGCCGACCGTGCCAGGCGCGCTGAAGGCCTGTCCGGCACCGGCCGCGAAGATCCCGAAGACGATCATGAGCCAGGCGGTGTGCTCGTCCTTGTGCTTCTTGGCGAGCTTGCCCTGCTTCTCGGCCTTGCGGCTGCCGAGGATGATCCACACGGCGATGGCCAGGCAGAGGCCGCCGGAGCCGAACGAGCCGAGCAGCTGGGTGTCCATGGTGATCTCCTGACGGTCAGTGGTGGGAGCTGGAGAGGAGGGTGACCAACGGCGCCAGGCCGAGGGCGCCGACCAGGGCGGAGGCGAGCGGCACCCGGACGAGGACCAGGACGGTGAGGGCGCCGGGGCCGCGGACCTCGGACACCCGGACGTGGCCCCACCTGCGCATGCGCAGGTCGAGGACCCAGGCGCCGGCCGCGGCGAACGCGGCGACGGTGAGGGGCAGGTGGGCGGCCAGCTGGACGGCGCCGACGTTGAAGCCGACCACGGCGGAGGCGGTGGTGAGGATGCACCAGCGGCGGAAGCGGCGGGCGCGCTCGGACTGGGGCTGGCGCCACAGCACGGAGGCCTTGTGGCGCTGGGCCAGCCGCTCGGACCGGTGCCGGGCCTTGCGCTGCTCGGGGGTCTCTCCCTGCCGCTGGTACCAGTCCTCGCGCTCGGTGCGGATCCGCTCGGCCCGCTCCTCCGGCGTCTCACTGATCAGCAGGCCCAGGCGGGTCACCAGGCTGTCCATGTCGTAGGAGGGGGCGGGCGGCGGGACGAGCTGCTGCGGGTCGGCGGCGCCGGCCTCGCCGACTGGGCCCTCGGCGGCCTGGTCCTCGCCGGCGTCGCCGGGAGCGGTTTTGCGGAGGCCGACGGGCTCGGCCTCGGGTTCGGGAGCGGTGCGCTGGCTCCACGGACCGCTCTTGCGCCACCACTCGACAACGGGCTCGGGTTCGCCGTCGGCCAGTCCGACGGTCGGCGGCTGGGTCGGGGGCGGGGGAACGGTCACCGGTACCACCCCCGGCGGGCCAGCTCGCGCAGGGCCCACAGGCCGATCCCGGCGTCGACCAGGATCAGCAGCAGAACCAGGTAGATCACGGTCTGCCTCCATTGGCAGGTAGCGGGCCCGGCCGAAGCCGGGCCCGACGGCGGGTCAGGAGGAGAGCCACCAGCGGCGGGGGATGGGCCCGGGGCCGGGGGTGGTGCTGCGGTTCTCGGGGCGGGCGTTGATCGCGGCGTCCCCGGCCCGGTCCGCCTCGCGGACGTCCTTCGCCCTGCGCTGCTGGCGGGACTGCGCGGGCTGGGCGGTCTGCTTCTTGCCGAAGCCGAGCATCAGGTGCCCTCCCCGATCCGGCCGACGAGGACGAACGGCTCGCCGTCCAGCTCGCAGATCGCGTGGAACTCGGCGGGGCGCTCGCCGTCAGCGGAGGAGTCGGTGACCGTCAGGCGGCGGCACCAGGCCTCGCGGGGCAGGCCGGCGACCTCGTCGATCGTCAGCGGCTCGGCGAGGCGGTAGGTGAGGCCGCCGTGGTCGAGGCGGGCGATGCCCAGGCCAGGCACGTTGCGGGTGGTGTTCACCGGGCACCGCCCGTCTTGCCGACCTGGACGGTCAGCACGCGGTCGGCGCAGGCGGCGGCGCGGGTGCGGTCTTCGGGGGTGATCGGGGGGATGGGGGGTGCGATCATGGTCAGGGCCATGACAGAGATCTCCTTGCTGAGAATCAGCAGAGCAGGTGTGGGGAGGCTGCGGGCCGTGTCGGCACAGGCCGGCCGGGTGCAATCCGGCGGAGGCCGTCCAGGTTCCAGCGCTGTCGGCGACCTACCGCGCGTCGTCCGTGTCGTGCGAGTAGAAGCCGGTCACCTCGACGGGGACGCCGTGGCTGATGCCGTAGGCGGTCAGCCATCGGCTGGTGCCGTACTCGCCGTTGTCGGTGGTGGCGGGGTCCAGCCCCAGGGCCTCGCGCCACTGCTCGAACGTGTCGAGGCCGCGGTGCAGCGACAGCTTCACGCCCCACGCACCCCACGGGATGTCGGTGCCGGGTTCGAGGAACCGGTGCAGCGCCGGCGTGGGGGTCGGCAGGTCGGTGTAGGCGGTGAGGATTGCCAGCAGGGCGCCAGCGGCGCTGACCTGGTCGTTGGCAACGGCGGTGGTCTCGATGCTGGTGGTCACGATGCCTGCTCCTCGGGCGCGGTGGTCTCTTCGTCGGTGCCGGGGACGGCGTGCAGGGCGGGGCGCTCGGTGGAGCGCAGTTCCTGGTAGCGGCTGGCGATCCAGCCGGCGGACCAGCCGGTCAGGTCGACCGCCCGGCGCTGCGGGATGCGGGCCACGACGCAGTCCTGGACCTTCATCCGGGCCTGCTCCTCGGTCAGCCGCTCGTCCACGGCGGGCGCGGCGAGGAGTTCCTTCCGGAGCCGCTCGATCTCCCGCTCGGCGTCCTGCTCACGCTCGCGCTCACGGCGCTCACGCTCGCTCACCTCGCGCTCACGGCGTTCACGGTCTGCCCGCTCGGCGTCCTGCCGGCGCTGCCGTTCGTCGAGGTCGGCAGCGTCCCGGCGGGCCTGCTCGTCCCGCTGTTCGCGGGCCATGCTCTCCTCGTGCTCACGCTGCTCGCGGGCCATCCGCTCGTCGTGCTCACGGCGCTCACGATCACGCTGCTCGGCCCGGGCGAAGTCGGCCAGCCGGTCCTCGCGTTCCTGCTTCCGGCGCTCCTCCTGGCGGCGGTCGCGCTCGGACCGCTCATCGCGCTCACGGGCCGCTCGTGCGGCCAGCGCGGCGGCGATCGCCCGCCGGTAGGCGAGGGAGGTCTCCGCCGTGACGATCAGCAGCAGCGGCGCCACCGCGTGGACCGCCACCCCGACCTTGTCGTGGTCCAGAGCGGACTGACCCACGTTGAGCAGCACCGTCATGACGCCGGTCATCCAGCGCAGCACGGCCGGCCACCGGCCGCCGTCGCCGTCCAGGCGAGCGAGCGTGCTGTCCATCCGGACCACGATCACCACCGCCGCGTCCACGACCAGCGGCAGGATCGGAGCCGTCCACCCCCAGTCCTTCGGGGTGTGGTGGGACATGAGCGGGGTCACCGTGAGCACGCTGTAGAGGACCGCGCCCAGCGTGATCGTCCACGTGCCGACCGCCAGCGCCTTCTCGGCCGAGCGGATCTGTTCCTGGCTCATCGGCACCCTCACCACGACCACCGCCCGGTGCCCCGCGAGCGTCCGGTGAGCGTGTCGTGAGTGGGCGCGAGCGCCGTGAGCGCGGGGCCGGCGCTCACGCGGCCACCTGCTCGATGCTGGCGGTGCGGAGGATGACCGCGGGGCGCCGCAGCGGCACCGGCGCCATGCTCAGCAGCCGCCCGGCGTAGCCGGCCAGCTCCGGGTCCTCCTGGCGCAGGTCCGCCAGCACCGCGTACGCCACGTCCAGCCGGGCCTGGCGCTGGCTCGCCGACTCGCCGACCACGCCGGCGAACAGCTCTTCGTCCACGCCCAACGCCAGCTCCGCGAACTCCTCGGAGTCCAAGGCGTGTTGACCTGCAACAATCGACTTCACGGGTCTACCTCTTCCAGTGGGAGGTGGGCCCCAGGGGCTGCCGCGCGCCTGGCCAAGGAAAGCGCGGCGGCCCCGAACCCAGGGCCGGCTACTCGTCACGTCACGAGCAGCCATGACCCCCGACCCGCCGCAGGCGGCACGGATAGGGGACCAAAGACACTCGTTCGCTGAGACCGCGCCGGTCCGGAGCCGAGGAGTTCGGCGGTGAACTGGCGGGGGGTGCGTCTTTCAGGGCAGACGCGGACCTCTCGGTCCATGCCATCCGCATGCCAAGGCGCGGTCGACCTCGGCCCGATCTGTCCCGGGCCCCTTCGCCTATCCCCATAGGCGCATTTGTGCAGCTCAGAGCAGCCCAAAGAAGGCCCCTCTGTGTCGCCCCTGTCTCACTTGGTGCGACACACACAACATAGACAACCTGCTTAGGCAGGTCAAGAGAGTTGGGTTTCTCGCGCCTGTTGGGCACCTCCCCTAGCATTGGTCCATGGCCCTAGACCCGGATGACTCTCGCCCCCCGTATCAGCAGGTCGGCAGCTCTCTGCGGGCCTCGATCCTCACGAAGAAGCCGGGCTTCGAGACCGGCGACAAGCTCCCCTCAGGCCCTGAGCTGGCGAAGCACTTCGGCGTGGCGCGCGGCACGGTGGACAAGGCGCTCGATCTGCTCCGCACCGAGGGGCTGATCGTGACCCGGCAGGGGAGCGGCTCGTTCGTGCGGGAGCGCACCTCGCGCCCGGTCGGGCTGCGGCCGCACCTGGAGGCCGCCTTCGAGCAGCAGCAGGTGACGCTCGACTTCGCCGGCTTTTCCAGCGAGACGCTGCATAACGCGCTGCAGGAGCCGCTCGACAAGGTCCGCTCCGGGCGGCTGGCGCCGGAGTCCATCACGGTCCGCCTGCTGCTGCCGGACACCACGGCGCCGATGGCCGTGCCGGTCCTGGTCGACGGCCTCCAGGACGAGGCCGCCCTCCGGCAGCGGGCCCGCAACATCGCCCTGACGAACGCCGGCGGCATCGCGCACTCGGTGGAGATGCTGGCCGAGCTGGGCCTGGTCCAGAAGGCGAGCGTCCAGGTCAAGGTCCACCGGGCATCCAGCCTGTTCAAGCTGTACATCCTGAACCGGTCGGAGGCCTTCTTCGGCTTCTACCCGCTCCGCGAGCGCACCGTGGCGATCGACGACACCGCCCACACCTTCTACGACGTGACCGGCAAGGACACCACCCTGTTCCACCACGCCGCCGGCCCGGACGACGCCTCGCTCGGATCGCAATACGTCCAGCAGGCCCAGATGTGGTTCGACAGCGTGTGGAGCACGATCGCGTACGAGCGGCAGCCATGAACGCCACCTCTCAGCAACTCGCCGACGTGCTGCGGCCGGTGAAGCACGTGCTCCTCGACTTCGACGGCCCGGTGTGCTCGGTCTTCGCCGGCCTACCCGCTGCGGAGGTCGCGCGCCGACTCCGTGAGGGCCTGCTCGCGACCGGCGAGCAGGCCCCGGCCGGGGCGGAGGAGGAGAGCGACCCGCTCGCCCTGCTCCGGCTGGTCTCGGACGCTCGGCCTGACCTCACAGAGAGCGCGGACGCCGCCCTGGCCGCGCTGGAGACCGAAGCCGTCCGGGTCGCCCGCCCGACCCCGGGCGGAGAATCGGTTCTCCAGGTCTGCGCCCGCTCCGGCCGGCTGGTCTCCGTGGTCAGCAACAACGCGGGCACGGCCATCGAGGCCTACCTCACCCAGTACGGCCTCAGCGACTATGTGGCCGGCGTCTTCGGGCGCGCCCCAGGCGATCCCTCGTCCATGAAGCCGAACCCGCGCCTCCTGCTGGAAGCCATGGAAGCCGCGGGCACCAGGCCGGAGCACTGCGTCTTCATTGGCGACGCGACGCGCGACGTCGAAGCTGGGGAAGCTGCTGGTGTCCCGACGATCGGCTACGCCAACAAGCCAGGTAAGGGCGCCAAGCTGACCACGGCCGGCGCTGCGGTGATCGTCGACTCGATGGAGCTGGTTGCGGCTGCTCTGATCTGAGTCTTCAGAGTGCCGTACAGCCTAGAAATGCCAGCAGGGGCTGGGTACTCGTGGGACTAGCCCACTCAACCTCTGGGAAGTGACGGGAGCGCCCAGTAGGCTACTCGGGCCTTGGCCGGACTTGACGATAGGAGTGCGCGGTGATCCCACCTCTGAACTCCGATCACGGGTACCTCCCCGTAGGTCGGTATGGGGCCACTCAGAGTGAGATCCAGTCGCGGTTCGTCGATCATGAGGACTTTCGCGGCAACGTACTCAGGCGAGACCTGTGGAACGAGTGGCAGAATCATCTAATCCTCATGGAAGCAGCGCTCGGGACGATGCCACGAGTCTGGCTGGCCGGGAGCTTCGTGAGCGCAACGGTCGAGCCAGCAGATGTCGATGTCTTCTACGGCGTGCCTCCGACCTGCTGGGACAGGCTAAGCAGCGACGATCTTGAAGACCTGAACAACCTGTGGACGGCAGGCTGGTGCCGATCTCACTCCATGCGAGTGGATGCCTACGGCACTCGACTCGTCAGTGAGGTCCACTTTGATGACCTGACGCCTGGCCGCATGGGCGATGACAATCTGCGCGCCATCCAGTCCCTTGGTCTCTACGATGAGATCTGGCATCGCACCCGGCTTGGCTCATCCGTTCGTCGTGGGTACCTGGAGGTACAGCTATGACGCCGCCAGCAGAGTTTCCTCCGAAGGGGGACATGGCGGCCGCACGCGAGTGGCTGCGTGAGCGCCGCAATGCCACTATCCACGGAGGGCCCGACGAGCAGCAGTCCAGCCGTATGACGCACAGAGAGTTGCTCGCGCGGCAGTGGAACGCATTGCAGGCGGCGGCTGGGTTCGAATCGCAATCGTCACCCCGGGAGCAACAGAAGCGCAGGAGGCTCGACGTGGCGCTGGAAGGCGGCCAGGTCGAGGGGCATGAAGCGCCCATCGGACTGCTCGGCACCTTCTTTTCTTCACTGCAAGAGACGGTTACGTCCGTTGCCCAGGCCCTTACAGGGGCACCGACTGCTGCTTCATCTATCCCTGGTCACATCAGGAACGCGACGCTGCTACGGTCCTCTGCTGCCTTCCCGTCATCTTATGGAGTTCACCTCTACGGGCCGGCCCCGATTCCTCCTGAGGATCTCCAGGATGGACTTTTTGAACCTCCTGCTAACGCGCCTTCGAGTATTTCTCTGTTGGACGAATCGATGGCAACTATCTTCGATATTGCAGATACGGCACAAGCTGCCTCAAGCGAGATTGACGGCCCTGCTGATGAACAGCTAGCCGACCGTGTGGTGGCTCTTGGGCAGCGAGCGGTGAAGCACCTGAGCGAGCTCTCGGGGTTGCTGGCAAAAGCTGGCGTCGGATTGCGTTTCTCGTGGGAGCCGGAAACGAATCACTCTCGCTCATGCACCCTCGATGCTCACGGTGCGGCGCGCTTGAAGAGACTCAGCGATGGTGTGGAATTTGGCGAGACAAGCATCGAGTCAGTCGAGGGCAAGCTGGTAGAGGCGAACATGCGTCGGGGGGCGGTCGAGATTGAAACCAATCTGGGTCAGCTAGTAGTGGCCAGGACCGATGAGTTGGTCACTCCGCGCCTGGGGGACAATATGTTGGGCAAGCGAGTTGTGGCGCAAGCCATAGTCACAACTGTCCGATACGCCACTGGCAGAGAGAGGCGTATCTATACGTTGACCTCACTGCATCAAGCTGATCCGCAACCGTCCTAACCGGCTACTCCCGCGAGGGGGCGGCTGTGACGGTCTCGGATGTCATTTGGCCCGCGCATCGTCAGAGCTTCGTCGCTGGGGAAGCAGAGCTGCTGGTCTTGTAGCGACTCGCCGGTCGGGCTCTGCGCCGTGAGCGTGATCTGGAACACAGAAGGGCCGGGTCCGGGCAGCGGAGATGCTGCCCGGACCCGGCCTCAGGTGGTCGCGGAGGTGGGTCGGTAGGGGTCGTTGAGACCATGATCCGGACCAGTGGCGGACCAGAACGGGCCCAGGAGCAAGACTCCCCAGGTCGGAACGTGCCTGGTCAGCGGCCTGTAAATCTGTCGCGCAAGCTACGCAGGTTCGAACCCTGCACCAGCCACAGGATAGAAAACAGCCCCTGATCTGCGGAAACGCAGATCAGGGGCTGTTTTGTCGTGCTCGAACGCCGGTCATGCCGGACGGCCGTTTTACGTGGTTTGTCTCACCTCTTTTCGCCCGGATCCCAGTCCTGGCCAGCGGTTCCGGACCAGCCGCGGACCAGGCGCGGACCAGGATCCCGGGTCGGCGGCACCGGGCGGGCTCAGCCGAACCGCCGGTGAGGAGTCGCCCCGGCCCGTGTTCGCCGACCGCACCGACCCGGAGCCCGCGGCGTCGGCTGCGCTCCGCATCGGGGAGCGCGCGGCGAGTCGCGTCGCGGCGATCTCCCGGGGCGCCAGACAATGCGGGATCAGAGCGACATACCGGGCAGTGGGCGAGCAAGGGTGGCCATGAGCAGCGCAAGCGAACGAGACGGCCGGCCCGTTCACCGGGGGAAGACGATGAGCTGGGTGTCGAAGGTGTTCGAGCTCGACCACGCGGGCGTGAACTGGCGGCGAGCGGTGGTGTTCCTGGACGTCGGGCTGGTGCCGCTGATCGTCTTCTGGGCGATCGGGCATGAGGAGTATCTGCTCAGCGCCCTGTTCGGCATGCTGTTCACGTCGCTGGCCGACCCGGGTGGCGGTTTCGGGTACCGCGCGTCGCACAACGCCGTCTTCGCGCTGATCGGCGCGGGGGTCACCGCGCTGGCGTTCGGGATCGGGGGCGAGGCCTGGGGGTGGCTGGCGTTCGCGGCCTTCGTGGTCACGCTGGTGGCCGGCCTGGCCCTCGCGTTCGGGGTGCACAGGTTCGTCAGCGCCATGCTGCTCAACGTCTGGTTCGTCGTCGCCGTCGGGCTCGCGTTCAACCTCCACCATGCCGCCCGCATCACCGACCACACCTGGGCCCAGGTGGTCGCCTGGGCGGGCGGGGCAGCACTGTGGATGCTGATGACGTTCGTCGAGTGGCTGGTCCGCGGCCGCCGGGACCTGGCCCAGCCGTTCGTCGAGATCCCCGGAGACACCTCGCGCAAGAAGCTGACCCCACCGATCGTCGTATTCGTGGTGCTCCGCGCCCTGGTCATCGGCGGCACCGTCGCCCTCGCGTTCGGGCTGGACCTGCAGTACGGCTACTGGATCCCGATCGCGGCCATCATCGCGATGAAGCCGAACCTGGAGCAGAGCACCCTCGTCTCGGCCCAGCGCCTTACGGGTGCGTTCATCGGCGCCGTCGCGGCCGCGCTGCTACTCCTGCTGCCCGCCAGTGAGACCGGCCTCCGGGTGTTCGCGATGGCGCGCGGACTGGAAGTCGTCGCGCTCGTCCTCTTCGTGCACGCCGTCGGGATCCGCTTCCTGAACTACGCCCTCTACTCCGCCGCCATCGCCGCCGGCGCGCTCATCCTGGTCGACCTGCCGCAGCCCTCCCACTACGCCGCCGAGGGCTACCGGGTGTTGTGGACGGTGTGCGGCGCGGGTATCAGCCTGCTCGTCATGCTGTTGGCGGGCCTGCTCGCCAAACGCGCCGCCAAGCGGCCGCAACGATCGGCCTGAACGCGTCGGCCGCCGACGCGGTTGCCGGTGGATTCATGACCGGTCGGCGCGTCAGGGCCCCGCGGGTGGTGGGTCGGTCTCGGCAGTCCGCCCTGCCCCCGCTCCTGTCCCTGCCCCCGCTCCTGTCCCTGCCCCTGCCCCCGCTCCGGCCCCTCTTTCGCAGGGTTCTCCCGTGTCGCGACGCCCGGCGTCGACGGGGCAGCTATTGCACATTACTTGCAATTACGCTCATCAGGCAGCAGAGTGGGATGCCGGGGGTGGGAGTCCTTCGACTGAGCTGATCGTCTTCCCAACCGGCGCCCGCCGGGACAACCGGCTCGCCCACCCCCGCCACCCCCTCTCCCCACCGGACGCCGGACGCGTCGAGGGCCCGTCAAGGGCCCGTCAAGGCCGCTCGGCGTCGCGTCAGGAACGCGTAGGGGCCACCGGAGGGCCGGGCGCGCGGACCGCAGGATCGGAGCAACTACCGACCGCGGAGGTTCCGTCCGATGTCCAGCGCCATCACCAGCCCGGCCGTCACGGCCGAACCCCAGCCGCCGGACGCCGGTGCGGGCGACGAGCGGCACCGGCTCAGCGTGCTCGGCGGGCTGGCGGCGCTCTCGCTGGACGCCATGGCCTCGGTGGCGTACGGCCCGGAGTCGATCGTCCTGGTGCTGGCCGCGGCCGGCGGGTACGGGCTGGGCTTCACGCTGCCGGTCACCGCGGCGATCGCGGTCCTGCTGGCGGTGCTGGTGGCCTCGTACCGGCAGGTGATCGCGGCGTTCCCGGACGGCGGCGGCGCCTACGCGGTCGCCAGGCAGCACCTGGGCCGCCGGGCGGCGCTGACCGCGGCGGCCTCTCTGGTGGTCGACTACGTCCTGAACGTGGCGGTCTCGGTCACCGCCGGCGTGGCCGCGCTGACCTCCGCCGTACCGGGCCTGTACGACCAGCGGGTCTGGCTCTGCCTGGGTGTGCTCGTCCTGGTCACCGCGGTGAACCTGCGGGGGATCGCCGAGTCGGCGCGCTGGTTCATGGTGCCGACGGCCGTGTTCGTGCTGTCGATCCTGGCGATCGTCGTGGTCGGCCTGTTCCGGGACGGCCCGGTGAGCACCGCGGCCGCCGAAGGCCACGCCTCGGTGCTCGCCGGGAACGCCACCGCCGTCGGCGCGCTGCTGCTGCTCAGGGCGTTCGCGGCCGGCTGCTCCGCACTGACCGGCGTGGAGGCGGTGGCCAACGCCGTCCCCTCCTTCCGCACCCCCCGGGTGAAGCGGGCCCAGCACACCGAGACGGCGCTCGGCGCGCTGCTCGGCGTGATGCTGGTCGGACTGGCCGTGCTGATCGGGCGCTTCCACCTCCAGCCGGTCGAGGGCGTCACCGTGCTCGCCCAGCTCGCGGACGCCTCGCTCGGCCACGGCGCGGGCTTCTACGTCGTCCAGTTCGCCACCGTGATCCTGCTCGGACTGGCCGCCAACACCTCCTTCGGCGGGCTGCCGGTGCTGATGGACCTGCTCGCCCGGGACAACCACCTCCCGCACGTGTTCGCACTGCGCGCCGACCGCCAGGTGTACCGGTACGGCGTGCTGTTCCTCGCCGTGGTGTCGGCGGCGCTGCTGGTCGGCTCCGGCGGGGACGTCAACAGCCTGGTGCCGCTGTTCTCGATCGGCGTCTTCGTCGGTTTCACGATCTGCCAGGTCGGCATGGTCCGGCACTGGTACCTGCGGCGACCGGCCGGCTGGCACCGGAAGGCCGCGCTGAACGGCTTCGGCGCGCTGCTCACCGGCGTCGCCGCACTGGTCGTCACCGGCACCAAGTTCACCGAGGGCGCCTGGGGCATCGCGGTGGCCCTGCCGCTGTTGGTGGTGCTGTTCGAGGCGATCCACCGCAGCTACGGCCGGATCGGCGAGCGGCTGGAGCTCGGCCGGGTGCCCGGCCCGGTGACCCGGCAGCGCAGCCTGGTCGTCGTCCCGGTGACGGCGATCACCCGGCTCACCCGGGACGGCCTGTCGGCGGCGCTCTCGCTCGGCGACGAGGTCATGGCGGTCACCGTGGTGCACGAGCCGACCGCGGCCGAGGCGCTGCGCCGGGACTGGGAGCTGTGGCAGCCGGGCGTACCGCTGGTGGAGGTCCCGGACGACCACCGTCGGCTGGGGCAGCCGATCGCCGCCTTCGTCAACGAGCTCGGGGCGGAGCACGCCTACGACCGGCTGACCGTGCTGATCCCCGAGGTGGAGCCGGCCCACTGGTGGCAGCGGGCGCTGCAGAACCGGCGCGGCGCGGTGATCGACCGCGCCCTGCGCCGGCACACCGACGCGGTGGTCTGCCGGCTGCGGATGCGGATGTGACCAGCGCGGGAGTCCCACGAACGGCCCCGGACGGCACCAGCCGTCCCGGGCCCGGCGTCGTACCCCCACGGGGCGCCGCAAGGTCGCGACA
>NZ_JBHWCL010000090.1:0-14441 GCF_042735125.1 Kitasatospora sp. NPDC059599
ACCGTCTCTGGTCGTACGGTTGGGGCGGAGGGTACAACCACGCTCCCGGCCGGCCCTGCCGTTTCCGCAGCTCCGCCGACCTCACCGGCCCCGCACCGGAGTTCGTACCGCGGCCTGTTCCGAGGCCCGTACCGAGGCCCGTACCGAGACCTTTCCGAGGGCCGCAGCAAGCCCGCCCCGAGGCCCGCATGAGGCCGCCGCCGGGCCGCCACCGGGCCACCGTCCGGCCGCCGCCGGGCCCCGCGGCGGCCCCACCGCGTCGGACTACCGGGCCCCGTCCGCCAGCCCCGCCCGGTCGCAGGCCCGGCGGCCGATCGACGCCGAGTCCCGCAGTGGCCGGTCCGCCAGGATCTGCCGGGCCCGGGCGGCCGCGAGGTTGGTCGCGTACCAGGGCTTCGACTCCCGGTCCAGGTCCTGCCCGATCAGCTGCAGCGCACAGCTCCGCTTCGGTTCGGGGAGCCGGTCCAGGGCGGGCACCGCGTCCGCCGAGAGCAGGCGGACGTTGCGCAGGTCGATCGTGGCGGTGCGCGGGTCGGTCCGCAGGGCCTGCTCGTACCGGCTGACGTTCTGGTCGGCGACGATCGCGTCCGGCCCCATCAGGCCGTACACCGCGACGGTGAGCATCCCGCTGAGAACGACGACGCGCGGCAGCCAGCCGGTGCCGCGGGTCAGCCCGGCGGTGATCAGCAGTAGGAAGACGACGCCCAGCCAGACTTCGACCACGAGCACCCAGAGCCGCAGCCGGGTCAGCCCGGAGGCGTCCACGTAGAACCACATCCGGCCGAGCGCCGAGGCGACCACGGCCAGCGCGAGCACGCAGAGCAGTCCGAGCAGGATCCGCGCCAACCGGCGGTCGGCGTCGGTGCTGCGCGGCGCCCAGCGCTTGGCGACCGCCACCACGGCCAGCGTCAGCACGGTGATCACGCTCAGCTGCCAGAACCCCTGCCGGGCGTACTCGGAGCGGCTCATCCCCGTGTTGCCGAGCACCGCGTCCGCCCCGCCGAGCACCACCACGGCCTGGATGACCGCGAAGACGCCGAACATCAGGTCGAGCGCGATCAACGGCAGCGCCCACTCCAGCCGCCGCCGCTCACGGCCCGGCCGGATCACCGTGCGGTCCCAGCGGCGCGGGCCGGCCGCGATCCGGGCGAAGCCGAGCACGGTGAGCGTCCCGAGCAGGAACAGCAGCCCGCGCGCCGGGAGTTGGCCGAGGTCGAGGTCCGGACTGAGGTTGCCCAGCAGGTCCGCCATGGCGGCGTCGGCGCTGGCGAAGAGCAGGCCGAAAACGGTCAGCAGGACGGCGGCGACCGCGAGCGCCTTGAGGACCGGGACGACCCGGCCGCGGCCGGGAAGCGGGCGACCCTCCATGCTGATCCAGGCCCACCCGACGGCCGGCACGAGCTGCCAGAGGAGGCCGGGCAGGGCGAGCAGGACGCCCGGCCAGCGGCGGCCGCCGTGCAGGGCCAGCGAGGCCAGGCCGAGCGCGCCCGCGCCGGCCAGCACCGCGGGCCAGCCGGCGTCCCACCAGGCCGGGACGGCGAGCAGGGCGAGCGCGAGCAGGCTCCACGCGGCCGTCCAGGGCCGGATCCGGCGGCCCGCCACCCGGGCGGCGAAGCCGGCCCCGACCGCGGTGGCGGCCCCGCAGATCAGCAGGTTGACGCCCAGGCCGTCGTACAGCAGCCAGGCCGTCAGCAGACCGGTGAGCAGGGCGGCCAGGACGACCCTGGGGGTGGCCCCGGCCCGGCGCTCGGGGTCGCTGTGGCGCAGCCAGCTCGCGGTCGGCGCGGCGGGCGCGCCGGGTGCCCGGCGGGGCCCGGCGGCGCCGTACGGACCGGCCGCGCCGTGGGGACCGGCCGCGCCGTGGGGAACCCCCGGGCCGTACGGGCCCCTCGGACCGTACGGGGCTTCCGGATCGTGCGATGCAACCGGCCGGTAGGGGTCCCACGAGGCGTACGGCCCGACGGGCCCCCGCGCACCGTCCGGAACCACCCCGTCGTCCGGTACCGGCGCACCGCCCGAGGTCGACGAACCATCCGTAACCGGCAAACCGTCCGCAACCGGCGCACCGCCCGGGCCGGGTGGGCCCTGCGGGTCGGCCGGGTCCTGCGCCCCCGGGACGGGTGGCGGATCGGCCGAGGCGGGCGCGTTGGACAGACCGGACATGGGTCCCCCTCAGTGGTCAACGGGCATGCGGAAGCCGCCCTCGGGGCAGTCCGCCGGCGGGCGCGCTCAGCGCCGCCGTCGCTGCCGACTGTAGACCATTCTGAACAGGTTCAAAAATTACTTCTGAACGCGTTCAGATCACCCGTCCCGGCGCCCACTCCTCCGCCCGCCCCTCCGCCTACCCCTTCACCGACCCGGCGAGCAGCCCCCGGACGAAGTACCGCTGCAGGCTGAAGAAGACGATCAGCGGCACGATGATCGACAGGAACGCCCCGGCCGTCAGCAGCTCCCAGCGCCCGCCGAGGGAACCGGACAGCTGCGCCAGCCGCACCGTCATCGGCGCGACCTCCGGCGTTCCGCCCGCGAAGGTGAGCGCGACCAGCAGGTCGTTCCAGACCCAGAGGAACTGGAAGATCGCGAACGAGGCCAGCGCCGGAGCGCTCAGCGGCAGCACGATCGAACGGAAGATCTTGAAGTGCGAGGCGCCGTCCACCACCGCCGCCTCCATCAGGTCGCGCGGCAGCTGGGCGATGAAGTTGTGCAGCAGGAACACCGCGAGCGGCATCGCGAACATGGTGTGCGCCAGCCAGACCGGCGCGTAGCTGCCCTTCAGGTCCACCGCCGGGATCAGTGTCAGCGAGCCCAGGTGCGCGCCGCTGGAGAACAGCCGCAGCAGCGGGATCAGCGCCATCTGCAGCGGTACCACCTGCAGCGCGAACACCGTGAAGAACACCGCGTCGCTCCCCCGGAACCGCACCCAGGCCAGCGCGTACGCCGCCATCGCCGCGAGCACCAGCGGGAAGACGGTCGCCGGGACGCTGATCGCCAGCGAGTTCACCAGGAACGGCACCAGGCCGGTCGAGGCGCCGGAGCCGCCCTCGAACAGCACCGAGTGGTAGTTGTCGAAGCCGAAGTCCGGGTGGAGCAGGGCGCTCCACCAGCCGCTGGAGGTCACGTCCTGCTTGGGACGCAGCGAGGTCACCAGCAGGCCCAGCGTCGGGATCGTCCAGAGCACCGTCATCGCGATCACGAACACCGAGGCCAGCGGGCTGCCGAAGGCCTTGCGGACCGGATTGCCGGGGCCCCCGGCCACCCGAGGGGCCGACCTCGCGAGGACCGGCTTCCGGACCGCGGACCCCGGCACGGAGGTCTTCCGCGGCGACGGCCCCGGGACGGACGGCCCCGGGACGGACGGCTCCGCCGCAGCGGCCTTCGGGCCGGCGGCCTCCGCGGCGGCATCCTCCGGGACAACAGCCTCCGCGGCAGCGGCCTTCGGGACGGAGGTCTTCGGGACGGAGGTCTTCCGCAGCCGCTTCACCGCACCTCACGCTCCTTCCGCAGCTGGACGATGTTGTAGGCCACCAGCGGCAGCACCGCGAGGAAGAGGATCACCGCGAGGGCGCTGCCCCGCCCGGCGTTGAACTGCACGAAGGACTGCGAGTACATCTCGTTGGCGAGCACCTGGGTGCCGAAGTTGCCGCCGGTCATGGTGCGGACGATGTCGAAGGCTTTCAGCGTGATGATCATGACGGTGGTCAGCACCACCATCACCGTGGTGCGGATCATCGGCACGGTGACGTACCAGAACAGTCGCAGCCCGCTCGCGCCGTCCAGCCGGGCCGCCTCCACCACCTCGGCCGGGATCGCCTTGATCGCCGCCGACAGCACCACCATCGCGAAGCCGGTCTGCACCCAGACCATCACCGCCATCAACAGGAAGGTGTTCAGCGGCTGCGAGAGCATCCAGTTCGGCGGGTCGTCCCAGCCCGCCGCGACGGCGATCCGGCTGAGCAGGCCGATCTGCGGCTGCCCCGACCCGCGCGACTCGTAGACGAACTTGAAGATGATCGAGGCGCCCACCAGCGAGATCGCCATCGGCATGAAGATCAGCGACTTGTACACCGACTGGCCGCGCATCCGGTCCACCAGCAGCGCCAGCGCCAGCCCCAGGCCGGTCGCCGCCAGCGGTGCGACCACCAGCCACAGCAGGGTGTTGAGCAGCACCGTCTGCACCGAGTCGGTGGTGAGCGCCCAGCCGAAGTTCTCGCCGCCGACGAACCGGGTGCCGTCGTCGTTCTGCAGGCTCAGGTACACCGTGCGGACCAGCGGCACCACCAGGCCGACCGCCAGCAGCAGTACCGCCGGGCCGAGGAACACCGCGACGGCCAGCGGGCGGGCCAGCCGTCCACGGGCCCGGCCGGCGACCAGGAAGACCACCAGCAGGATGCCGAGGAAGCCCGCGACGGCGCCGAGGGTGTTGCCGAACTTGACCGCCGCGTCGCCCCAGGAGCCGGCCGCCAGTCTCTCGGCGGCGGGCGCGACGGCGGATGACGGGTATCCGGGTACGGACATGGCTGCGCGTCCCTTCGGGTGCGGTGGGAAGGGGGCGGGCGGTGCGGGTGGGTGGCCCCGCACCGCCCTCGACAGGTGGTCCCGGTGGGTCCGGACCCGCGGCGGGTTCGGACGGTCGGCCCGCCTGCTGCGGCCGTTCGGCGTCCTACTGCGGCCAGGCGGCGTCGATGTCGGCGGCGGTCTTCTGGATCGACTGTCCTTCGGCGAACCAGGCGGTCAGCGACTTCCACTCCTGCCCGGCGCCGACCGCCGCCGGCATCAGGTCGGAGCCGTCGAAGCGGAAGGTGGCCGCCGGGTCGGTCAGCGCGGCAGCCGACAGCTTGTCGATCGGGTCGGTGTACAGGCTCTTGTCCACGCCCTGGTTCGCCGAGACCCAGCCGCTCGCGGTCCGCACCCGGCTGCTCGCCCAGTCCGAGCTGGACAGGTAGTTCTGCACCGCCTGCACCTCGGGCCGGCCGGCGAAAGCGGCCAGGAACTCGCCGCCGCCCTCGACCGGGTTGGCGACGGACGGGTTCACCGCGGGCAGGTGGAAGGCGAAGACGTCCCCGTCCGGGCCGACCTTGGTGCCCTTGGGCCACTGCGCCTCGTAGAAGGAGGCCTGCTGCAGCATCATGCACGTGCCGCTCAGGACCGGTGTGCCCGCGTCCTGGAAGGTGGTGGTGGCGATCGACTTCACGTCGCCGAAGCCCGCGTTGGCCCAGGCGGGGTTCTGCATCCAGTCGGCGACCGTCTTCATCGCCGTGGTGATCTTCTCGTCGGAGAACTTCACCTGGTGGCCGACCCACTGGTCGTACACCTCGCCGCCGTAGCTGCCCAGCACCACCTCCTCCAGCCAGTCGGTGGCCGGCCAGCCGGTGGCCGTGCCGGAGGCGATGCCGCCGCACCACGGCTTGGGGCCGCCCGCCTTGGCGATCCTGTCACTGAGCGCCATCAGGTCCGCCCAGGTCTTCGGCTCCTCGTAGCCGGCGGCCTTGAAGGCCTTGGGCGAGTACCAGACCAGCGACTTCATGTTGGCGCTCATCGGGGCCGCGTAGAAGGTGCCGTTGACCGAGCCGTAGGTCTTCCAGATCGGGCTCCACTTGTCCTGGTTGGCGACGGTCTGGGCGGGCGGCTTCACCACCTTGCCACTCTTCACCATCTGCGCCAGCAGGCCCGGCTGCGGGACGATCGCGAAGTCGGGGGCGTTGCCGCCGGCCACCCGGACCGGGAGCTGGGACTCGAAGTCGTTCGAGCCCTCGTAGCTGATCTTGATCCCGGTGCACTTGCTGAACTCGGACCAGGACTTCTCCAGGTTGTCCGACTCCGGGCTCAGGATGGAGGCGAACATCGTCACCGTCGTCCCCGAATGCCCGGCGTACGGCTGGTACTTGGCGCAGTCGCCGGACAGCGACTGGGCCGCGCCGCCGCCGTCACCCGAACCGCCGGAGCTGTTGGAGCAGGCGGCGGTCAGCGCCAGCGCCGCCACCAGGGCGGGCACGGCGGCCAATCGCCGACGGTAACTCGGTTGCGGCGCGATCGGGTTGGGAGTCAATGCGGTCCTCCTCGCCAGGGCATGCTGCCGATGGTGGCTGAACGACATTGCGCTGTACCGGAGATGGGCCCACGGAGATCGCGGACGGACGGCGGCCGAACTGATCGAAGACGTTAACGCAGCAGCCGCCCTCCGCCAAGGTCCACGTTCGACCTTCACCAGCCGGTGTCCCGACCGTGACCCGCGACCGGGCACGATTCGGACCGGAAACGCCAGAAGCCGAAGACCCCGCCCGGAAACCCGGACGGGGCCCGCGTCATGACGCTGCGCCAGAAGAGTCGGATCGGCAGCTCCTGCAGGCTGTTGACCACCAGCGACCCGCTCGGCCGCAGCTCGGCGTCCGGCACCGCCGCCGACAGCTCGGGGAACCGCTCGAACAGCGCCGGCAGCGCGATCCCCGCCTCCAACCGCGCCAGCGGCGAACCCGGGCAGACGTGCGGACCGTGCCCGAAGGACAGGTGACGGGACGGGTCCCTGGTGATGTCGAACAGCTCCGCCGTCACCCCGTGCTGCAGCGGATCACGGCCGATCGCGTTGTACGAGACCAGCACCGGCTCACCGGCCGGGATCACCACGTCCCCGACCGGGACGTCCGCGGCGGTGAAGCGGAACAGGAAGTTGCTGGTCGGAGGCGTCCAGCGGAGCGACTCCTCCACCACCGCGTCCCAGGACACCCGCCCCGAACGCACCAGCTCCAGCTGGTCCGGGTGCGCCAGCAGCGCCCGCACCGCGTTGCAGATCAGGTTCACCGTCGTCTCGTGGCCGGCTGCGATGATCACCCGCAGGGTGGCCGCCGCCTCCGCGTCGGTCAGCGCCCCGCCCTCGGTGTCCGCCGCCAGCAGCACGCTCGCCAGGTCCTCACCGGGAGCCGAACGGCGCTGCGCCACCAGCTCGTTGACGAAGGCGTTCAACCCCGCGATGGTCGCCTGGATGCCCTCCGGGTTCGGCTTGGCGCCGAAGAACCGCTCGTACAGGTCGCGCAGCACACCGTGGTCCGACTCCGGCACGCCCAGCAGCGAGCAGATCACCGTCATCGGCAGCGGGAAGGCGAAGGCCGTCTTCAGGTCGACCTCCGGCTCCCCCGCCGCCAGCGCGTCCAACAGCCCGCGGGTGATCTCCTCGACGCGCGGGCGCATCAGCTCCACCCGGCGCGGCGTGAAGGCCTGCGCGACCAGCGCCCGCAGCCGGCGGTGTTCCGCGCCGTCCGTGGTCACCATGCTCGGGCCGGGCACCGCCAGGCCGATCAGCGGCCAGGTCTTCGGCACCTCGCCGCGCTGGTAGGCCCCCCAGTGCGCGGCGTCCTTCACCAGGCGGGCGTCCGTCAGCAGCTCACGCGCCTCCGCGTGCCGGGTCACCGCCCAGGCGGCCACGCCACCGGGCAGCACGACCGGCACCACCGGGCCGGCGGCCCGCAGCAGGGCGCCCTCGGCCGCGTTGTCGCGGGCCAGCGGGTCGAGGACGATCGGGGCCGGGGCGGCGGTCATCGCAACTCTCTTTCGGACGACGGGAATCAACGGATACGGACACCGACGGGCCCGGGAACCACCGGGAACCGGCAGCGCGGACACCGACGGGCCCGGGAACCACCGGGAACCGGCAGCGCGGACACCGACGGGCCCGGGAACCACCGGACCCCGTGGGCGCGGGTACCGACGGATCAGGCCTGGTGGCCCGGGGTGAACGCGACCGGCAACGCCACCAGCCCGCGCACCCAGGCCGACGGCCGCCACACCAGCGCGTGCTCGGCCGCCGCCAGCCGCAGGTCCGGCAGCCGGTCCAGCAGCACCTCGATCGCGGTGGTCGCGATCACCTCGGCCGCCTCCTGGGCCGGGAACGGGCAGCCGTGCTCGCCGTACGAGTAGCTCATGTGCGCCCGGTTGCCCTCGGCCGGGCGGCCGTCGGCCTGCCGGACCGACGGGTCCGCGTTCGCCCCGGCGAAGCCCAGCAGCACCATGTCGCCCGCGCCGATCCGCTGGCCGCCCAGCTGGGTGTCCCGGATCGCCCAGCGCCCGGCGAAGATCTGCGTCGGCGTGTCCTCCCAGAGCGCCTCGTTGAGCGCCTGGCTGATGCTTCGCCGCCCGCCCGCCAGCGAGGCGGCGAACCGCTCGTCGGTGAGCATCAGCCGCAGCGCGTTGGAGATCCAGTACGAGGAAGGCTGGTGGCCGGCGATCAGCAGCACCCGCAGGTCGCGCATCACCTCGTCGTGGGTCAGCCCGGCCTCGTGCTCCAGCATCCGCGAGGCCACGTCGGCTCCCGGGTGCTCGGCCTTCTCCTCGACCATGGCGAGCATCATCTCCAGCAGCCGCTGGGCGCCGGCCGGGGCGTCCGGGCCGCCGTCCAGCATCGACAGCAGCGCGGCGGTCAGCTGCGGCGCCTGCTCCTCGTCCAGGCCCAGCACCCGGCACAGCACCAGCAGCGGCATCCGGTGCGCGTACTCGGCGACCAGGTCCGCCTCGCCGCGGCCGGCGAAGTCGTCGATCAGCCGGTCGGCGATCTCCTCGGAGTACTTGCGCAGCTCGTACGGGTCGATCCCGGCCAGCGCGTCGGTGACCGCGCGGGAGCGCCGGACGTGCTCCTCGCCCTCGGCGTACAGGATCGAGGGGGCGGGCGCCATCATCGGCTTCAGCGGCCAGTCGGCGGGCAGCGACTCCCAGGCGTGCCAGCGGCTGGAGTCACGGCCGAACAGCTGCGGCTGACCGGTCACCAGCTGCAGCTCGCGGTAGCCGATGACCAGCCAGGCCGGGACGCCGCCGGCCAGCTCGACCGGGGCGACCGGGCCGTGCGCGGCCCGCAGCTCGCGGTAGAGCTGGGCCGGGTCGGTCTGGAAGCGCGGCCCGTACAGCGGCGTGGCGCCGGCGTGCGCCGGGCAGCCCGGGGGCGGGGTGACGGCGGGCTCGGTCACGGGGTGCTCTCCTCGTACATCGCGGTGGGGGCCGCTGCCGGGGCGGCAGCCTGGTCGGAGCCGGTCGGATCGGCCGGGTGGACCCCGTGGGCTCCGGCCGGGTGGACCCCGTGGGCTCCGGCCGGGTCGGCCTCGTGCGCTCCGACCGGGTCGGCCTCGTGGGCTTCCGCCGGGTCTGCTCCGGCGAGGTCGGCCTCGTCGGCCCCGGCCAGGGCCGCCAGGTGGTGGACCAGCCCGATCAGCACCCGCTTGCCGGACTCGCGGTCACGCGCGTCGCAGTCCACCAGCGGCACCTCGGCCGACAGGTCCAGCGCCTCGCGGACCTGCTCCAGGCTGTGGGTCGGCTCGCCGAAGTTGTTGCGGGCCACGATGAACGGGGTGCCGTGGTGCTCCAGCCGGTCGATCGCGTACCAGGACTCCTCCAGCCGCCGGGTGTCCACCAGGACGACCGCGCCCAGGGCGCCGCTGAACAGGCGGTCCCAGAGGAACCAGAAGCGCTCCTGCCCGGGCGCGCCGAACAGGTACAGCACCTGGCGCTCGGAGAGGGTGATCCGGCCGAAGTCGAAGGCGACCGTCGTGGAGCGCTTGCCCCAGGATCCGGCCGGGTCGATGCCCTCCCCCGCCCGGGTCATCACCTCCTCGGTGTTCAGCGGACGGATCTCGCTGACCGAGCCGACCAGGGTGGTCTTGCCCACCCCGAAGCCGCCGACCACGACGATCTTCAGCGCGTTGTCGGCGGTCGCCCGCAGCGGGGTGCGCTCGGCGGCGGGCCGGACGTCAGAGCCGTTGGAGGCCATGCAGCACCTGCTTCAGCGTGTCGAGGTCGGGCAGCCGGGCCTTGTTGGGCGCGAACCGGGGGTGGCGGGCGGTGACCGCCCCGGACTCCAGCAGGTCGCCGAGCAGGATCTTCACCACCGAGATGGGCAGCGCCAGCTCCGCCGCCACCTCCACGACGGCGGTCGGGGCCTCGCACATCCGCAGGATCCGGGCGTGCTCCGACTGCATCCCGGCCGTCGGCTGCCGTTCGGCGACGATCAGGGTGACCAGGTCGAAGGCGTTCTCCGGGGCGCGGCTGCGGCCCTTGGTGATGGTGTAGAGGCGGTCCGGGTCGTCGTCACGGCCCGGCAGCACCGGCCCGTCCGTCATATCCCCGCGCCCTCCGGTGTGGCGGCGCTCCCGTCCACGGCCCCGTCCGAGGTGCCGCGCTCCGGCGTGCCGCCCTCCGGGTCCCGGGCCGGGGCACTGAGGTGGACGCCGATCTGCTCGATCAGGCCGTGCATGTTGTGGCCGACCACGCCGACGTCCGCTTCGTCGTCGGTGACCACCGCGAGGTGGGCGCCCTCACCGGCCGCCACGATGCACAGGATGCCGCCGTGGAACTCGGTCATCGACTGCCGGACGCCGCCGCTGCCGTCGCCGAACTCGATCGAGGCGCCGTGCGCCAGGCTCTGCAGACCGGAGGCGATCGCCGCCAGCTGGTCGGCCTGGTCGGTGCTCAGCCCGTCGGTGTGGCAGAGCTTGAGGCCGTCGGCGGAGAGAACCAGGGCGTGCCGGGTGCCGGGGGTGGCCGCCAGCAGGTTCTCCAACAGCCAGTCGAGGTCGCGATCGGGGGCGCTGCTCATCAGGTGTCCTTCTCGGTGGCGGGGGAAGCGTCGGGTGTGGTGTCGGGGGCCGTGGTCGGCGTGCCGGTGGAGTGCTGCTCGTCCTCCACCGGACGGGCGGCGGCCCGGCGGAACGCACCGAACCGGGCGGCCGCGCTCACCGTGTCGGTGCGGACGGGCTTCGCGGCCCGGTCCGTCGCCGGGGCGGTGGTCAGCGTCTGCCCGCGCCGACGCTGCGGAAGGCCGCTGTCGGTCATCCGGGCGGGCGAGGGCGGCAGGGGGGCGGCGGTGACGGCCGTCGGCGCGACCGGGGCGGTGAGCGCGGTCGGCGCGGCGGGCACCGGCGGCAGCGGCGCGGGGGCCGGACGGGCCGAGGCCGGGCGGGCGGGGGCCGGGCGGGCGGGCGTGAGCGCGGGGCGTACGGACTCGACGGCCGGCGCCTGCGTCGGGACGGACGCCGGGGCGGGCACCGGGGCCGCGTGCGAGACCAGCTGCTGGGGGATCAGCATCACCACCCCCGTACCGCCGCGCGCCGACGGCCGGAAGGAGATCTGCAGCCCGTGCTTGCGCGCCAGGACGCCGACCACCGCGAGCCCCAGCCGGGTGCCGGCGGACAGCGTGGTGAGGTCCAGCGGTTCGGCGGAGACGGCCCGTTCGGCTCGGCGCAGCCAGCTCTCGCCCAGGCCGAGCCCGCTGTCCTCGACGGTGACCACCAGTCCGGCGGGCACCTCCTCGACGTAGACGTGCACCTCGGCCGGCGGGGCGGAGAAGTTGGTGGCGTTGTCCAGCAGCTCGGCCAGCGCGTGCATGACACCTTCGGCGGCGTACCCGGCGACCGCCGCGGTGCTGGCGTTGTGCAGCCGCACCCGCTGGTAGGCGCCGATCCGGCCGAGCGCGCCGCGCAGCACCGACTCCACCGCGATCGGCTTGGCCCAGCGGCGGCCCGAGCGGGCACCGGTGAGCACCGCGATGCTGTCCGCCATCCGGCCCGCCTGGGCGGTCGAGTGGTCCAGGCTCAGCAGGTCGCCGAGCACCTCCTCGTCGTGCCGGTGCTGCATCTCGCGCAGCTCGGCATGCATGCTCGTGGCCAGCGCCTGGACCCGCCCGGCGGCGGTCGCGCAGACCGCGAGCGCCGCGGCCCGCAGCCGCTCGCCCCGGCCGATCTCCTCACCGACCGCACGCAGCAGCGCGTACTGGGGGTGCTTGCGGTGAGCGGCCAGCGCACTGTCCACGGCCGCGCCCGCGCGCAGCTTCCTCACTACCTCGGGCAGCACGCCCTCGGTGATCCGGTCCAGCTCGGCGCGCTCGGCCTCGGCCCGCAGCCGCTGCGCCTCGACCCCGGCCCGCTCGGCGTCCAGTTCGGCCCGCACCAGGTCCAGCTCGGCCCGCGCGGCGGCGGACTCCTCCTCCGCGCGGGCCCGCTCGGCGCGCGCGGCGTCCCGCTCGGCCTCGGCTGCGGTGGCACGCCCCCTGGCCGCCGTCTCGGCCTGCCGGGCGGAGCCGGCGACGACCAGCGCCGTCATCGCCTCCCGGTGCTGCTCCTCCACGTCCTCGGCGAGCCGTCGGGAGCGCTCCGCGCCGGTCGCCGCGAGGCCGACGGCGATCATCCACAGGACGGCGACGGCGCCCACGGCGAGGGCGGTGAGCGGCTGGTGCGCGCCCAGGGCCCGGGTGACGCCGACCGGTGCGGCGACCAGCGCCAGCAGGACGGCGGCCGCCGTCAGGGCGACGGTGCGCGGTGCGGGCCGTCGGGGCGGCCGGCCGTCGGGGCTGGTGGCTTCTCTCATCGGTGCGGTCCTCGGCAACGTCGGCGGGCGGCGGCACAGCGGCGGGTCTGCGACGATCGCGACCGCCGACAGCTGGTCGGGCGCATACCAGACCGCCCGGGACGTCATGAAACGTCTCCGGGCGGCTGATCGGTTCACGCTTTCGGCCGATCATATCGATTCAGACATTGGCCTCAAGTGGCCAGTTGACGGGCACTCTCCTCCATCCACGTCCCGTACACCGATTGGCGACGCAACCGCCGCACGACCGAGTGGCTCGCTTCACAACCGGCACCCGGCCGGGGGGTTCAGCCCAGCGCCCGCTCGACCGCCCGCCGGACGGCCGCCGGGTCCAGCCCGTGGTCGACCACGACCCGCACCCCCACCCCCTCCCCCTCGCGGAGCACGCCCAGCAACAGGTGCCCGACCGCGATCTCCCCCGACTTCAGCCGCAGCGACTCCCGCAGCGACAGCTCCAGGACCTTCTTCGCCCGGGCGTCGAACGGGAGGTGACCGCCGAAGGTGCCGCCGGAGCGGAACCAGCCCCGGCGCTTCGGCTCCTCCGCGGGCCGGGCATCCAGGGCCCCCTCCCCGAACACCGCCTCGACCGCTTCCCGCACCGCGCCCAGGTCGACCCCGATCGAGGCCAGGGCGGCGGTGTCGTCCCCGGGCCCGACCAGTCGGCGCACCGCCCGCCGCGCGGCCTCCTGGTCCAGGCCCGCCTCGACCAGGACGGCGGCCGCCGGGTCGTCCGGCACGCCGAGGGCCGCCAGCAGCAGGTGCTCCGTCCCGACGCGGCCGTGCCGCAGCTCCCGCGCCTCCTGCTGCGCTCCGGTCACCACCTGCCGGGCCCGTTCGGTGAAACGCTCGAACATCACTCAGCCTCCGTCCTGGTCGCCATGGGTACCGCGCTTCGCGTACTTCTTGTGCACCGCCTGCCGGGTCACCCCGAGGCAGACCGCGATGTCCTGCCAGGACCAGCCCTGCGACCGGGCGTTGCCCACCTGCAGGGCCTCCAGGCGGTCCGCCAGATCACGCAGGGCGCGGACCGCCCGGAGCCCCACGGCGGGGTCACGACTGCTCGCAGCGGCTGCGAGTTCTCCGCTCTCGCTCATGATGTCAACCTTGGTTGACACCCGCGCGGATGTCAACCCCGGTTGACAGATGTCGACCTCAGCGGCCGCCGAACCGCCGCTCCAACGCCTCCTCGAAGGTCCCCCGGCCCACCGCCCGCTCCGGCGCCAGGTTCCCGCCCGCACGCAACCCCCGGCCACCGGCCCCCGGCATCCGCACCGGCAGCAGCACCCGCCGCTTGCCCGCCGCCCGCAGGTACGCCCCGGCCAGCTCCCGGTACGACCGCACGTGCGGCCCGCCCACCTCCGGCGCGAACCCGACGGGCTCCTCGACCAGCCCGACCACCGCCGCCGCCACCTCCCGCACGTCCACCGGCTGGAACCGCACCCCGCCGAGCACCGGGAACAGCGGCAGCTTCACCGAGACGTCGAAGAACTTCAGCAGCAGGTCGTGGAACTGCGTCGCCCGCAGCACCGTCCACCCCAGCCCCGACTCCCGCACCACCCGCTCACAGGCGAGCTTCGTCCGGTAGTACGCGATCGGCACCCGGTCGATCCCCACGATCGACACGTACACCAGGTGCCTGACCCCCGCCTCCCGCGCCCGCGCCACCAGCGTCCGGACCCCCGCCACATCCGCCTTCCGCTGCGTGGTCGCGCAGTCCACCACCACCTCGACCCCGGCCACGGCCTCCGCGATCCCGGCCCCACTCACCAGGTCGCCGACCACCCACTCGACCCCGTCACCCCCGACCCGCGCCCGACGGCTCAACCCCCGCACCGCCACCCCGCGCGCCACCAGCAGCCGCACCACCTCCCGCCCCAACGTCCCCGTCGCCCCGGTCACCAGCACCGTCCCGTTCACCACACCACTCCTTCCGTCGGACGCCTTCACTCCCTACGGACCGATCACGGCCCCGATCCGTGACATCGGCGGCTCCGGGGACGGGGAGGAGGCCGGAAAAGCGGAAGAGGCGGGGGGGGGGCGGGTGATGCGACCCCCCCCCCCCCGGGGGGGCACCCCGCCGGGGGCGCCGCCCCGCCCCGGCCGGC
>NZ_JBHWCL010000090.1:14451-38864 GCF_042735125.1 Kitasatospora sp. NPDC059599
CCCCACAAGTTGTCTCTGGGGGGGCGGGGGGTGTGGGGTGCCGCGATAATCCCTGATGGGGGGGGCGCGCCGAACTTCTCCCCCCCCCCCGCCTCAGCGGTGGCTCACCCGGCGGTCAGCACCGCCGGCCGCGGCCGGCGGTCCGGCCGGTGCTCAGCTGCAGCCGCTGGTGGAGCCGCAGCCCTCGCAGAGGTAGCAGCTTCCGGCGCGGCGCATCTTGGTGCCGCAGGAGAAGCAGAGCGGAGCGTCGGCGTTGAGACCGAGCTGGATCTCCATCAGCTCCGTGGAGTTGTGGGCCTGCTTCGCGGACGGCTTGGGCGCCTCGACGGCCGGGGCCGGCGCCGGGGCCGGCTTCGCGGTCACCGGGGCGGACTGGGCGAGCGACTCGGTGTCGAGCTCCTCGGCCTCCAGCGGCTCGTAGGAGCCCGTCTCCAGGTGGCGCTGGCGCTCCTCGACGGAGTGGATGCCGAGCGCCGAGCGGGTCTCGAACGGCAGGAAGTCCAGTGCGAGGCGGCGGAAGATGTAGTCGACGATCGACTGCGCCATCCGCACGTCCGGGTCGTCGGTCAGACCGGCCGGCTCGAAGCGCATGTTGGTGAACTTCGAGACGTACGTCTCCAGCGGCACGCCGTACTGCAGGCCGACCGAGACGGCGATCGAGAAGGCGTCCATCATGCCCGCGAGGGTCGAGCCCTGCTTGGACATCTTGAGGAAGACCTCGCCCAGGCCGTCGTCCGGGTAGGAGTTGGCGGTCATGTAGCCCTCGGCGCCACCGACCGTGAAGGAGGTGGTGATGCCCGGGCGGCCCTTGGGCAGGCGCTTGCGGACCGGGCGGTACTCGACGACCTTCTCGACCGCGGCGGCGGGGGCCTCGGCCTGCTCGGCCTTGGTCTCGGAGTCCTTCTTCTTGGCCGAGAGCGGCTGGCCGACCTTCGAGTTTTCGCGGTAGATGGCGAGCGCCTTGACGCCCATCTTCCACGCCTCGAAGTAGATCTCCTCGACGTCCTCGACGGTCGCCGCGGCCGGCATGTTCACGGTCTTCGAGATGGCACCGGAGATCCACGGCTGGATCGCCGACATCATCCGCACGTGCCCCATCGGGGAGATGGAGCGCTCGCCCATCGCGCAGTCGAACACCTCGTAGTGCTCGGACTTGAGGCCGGGCGCATCCACCACGTTGCCGTGCTCGGAGATGTGGGCGACGATCGCCTCGGTCTGCTCGTCCTGGTAGCCGAGGCGCTTGAGGGCGCGCGGGACGGTGCCGTTGACGATCTGCATCGAGCCGCCGCCGACGAGCTTCTTGAACTTGACCAGGGCCAGGTCGGGCTCGACGCCGGTGGTGTCGCAGTCCATCATCAGGCCGATGGTGCCGGTCGGGGCGAGCACCGAGGCCTGGGCGTTGCGGAAGCCGTTCTGCGCGCCGATGCGCACGACGTCCTGCCAGGTGCGGTTGGCCTGCAGCCAGACCGGGGCGTCCAGTTCGTCCACCGAGACGGCGTCGAGCGAGGCGTCCGCGTGCTGCTTCATGACCTGCTGGTGCGCGACCGCGTTGCGGGCGTAGCCGTCGTACGGGCCGACCACGCCGGCGAGTTCGGCACCGCGGCGGTAGGCGGTGCCGGTCATCAGCGAGGTGATGGCGCCGGCCAGGGCGCGGCCGCCCTCGCTGTCGTAGGCGTGGCCGGTGGCCATCAGCAGGGCGCCGAGGTTGGCGTAGCCGATGCCGAGCTGGCGGAAGGCGCGGGTGGTCTCGCCGATCTTCTCGGTCGGGAAGTCGGCGAAGCAGATGGAGATGTCCATCGCGGTGATGACGAGTTCGACGACCTTGGCGAAGGTCGCCGCGTCGAAGGAGTCGTCGTCGCGCAGGAACTTCATCAGGTTGAGCGAGGCGAGGTTGCAGCTGGAGTTGTCCAGGTGCATGTACTCGGAGCAGGGGTTGGAGGCGTTGATCCGGCCGGACTCCGGGCAGGTGTGCCAGCGGTTGATGGTGGAGTCGTACTGGATGCCGGGGTCGGCGCAGGCCCAGGCGGCCTCGGCCATCTTGCGGAACAGCTTCTTCGCGTCCACGGTCTCGATGACCTCGCCGGTCATCCGGGCGCGCAGGCCGAATTCGGTGCCGTTCTCGACGGCGGTCATGAATTCGTCGGAGACGCGGACCGAGTTGTTGGCGTTCTGGTACTGGACGGAGGTGATGTCGTCCCCGCCGAGGTCCATGTCGAAGCCCGCGTCGCGCAGGGCGCGGATCTTCTCCTCCTCCTTCACCTTGGTCTCGATGAAGGCCTCGACGTCCGGGTGGTCGACGTCGAGCACGACCATCTTGGCCGCGCGGCGGGTGGCGCCGCCGGACTTGATGGTGCCGGCCGAGGCGTCGGCGCCGCGCATGAAGGAGACCGGGCCGGAGGCGTTGCCGCCGGAGGACAGGAGTTCCTTGGAGGAGCGGATCCGGGAGAGGTTGAGGCCGGCGCCGGAGCCGCCCTTGAAGATCATGCCCTCTTCCTTGTACCAGTCGAGGATCGACTCCATGGAGTCGTCGACGGACAGGATGAAGCAGGCGCTGACCTGCTGGGGCTGCTTGGTGCCGACGTTGAACCAGACCGGCGAGTTGAAGCTGAACACCTGGTGGAGGAGGGCGTGCGTCAGCTCGTGCTCGAAGACCTCGGCGTCGTCCTTGGTGGCGAAGTAGCCGTGCTTCTCGCCGGCGGCGCGGTAGGTGAGCACCACGCGGTCGATGATCTGCTTGAGGCTCCACTCGCGCTGCGGGGTGCCGACGGCGCCGCGGAAGTACTTCGACGTGACGATGTTGACGGCGTTGACCGACCAGAAGTCGGGGAACTCGACGCCGCGCTGCTCGAAGTTGATCGAGCCGTCACGCCAGTTGGTCATGACGACGTCGCGCCGCTCCCACCGGACCTCGTCGTACGGGTGCACGCCAGGAGTGGTGTAGATGCGCTCCGTCCGGAGACCGCCCTTCGAGGCCTTCGCGCCCTTGGCCGCGGCCTTCTCGGACTTCGACCCGCGTGCGGAACCGCTCGTGGTGTCTGTCACTTCTCGCTCCTCCTCCTGGGCAAACGCCCGGGGTGCCCCGAAAAGTCCGGGCACCGCTGGTTCGTTCTTCCGGTGTGCGGGCAGGCGGAGACCCTGCCTGTGATCGCACGGTTTGTAGTGTTCTGCGCCCCGTTTCCGGGCACGCCGGGGCCCCGTGGGGCCGTTGTGGTGCGGCTGGGCCCGCCTGGGGGCCGGTGCGCCGGCGCCTCCTAGGGCGCGGCGGCGGAGACGGACACGCGGGCGTCGTCCGTCTCCGGGGTGCGGGGCCGTTCCGCGCGGAGTTCCGCGATGGCGGCCTCGAAGTCTTCCAGTCCGTCGTACGCCTGGTACACGCTGGCGAAGCGCAGGTACGCGACCACGTCGAGTTCCTTGAGCGGGCCGAGTATGGCCAGGCCCACGTCGTGGGTGGTCAGCTCGGCGCTGCCGCTGGCGCGCACGCACTCCTCGACCCGCTGGCCGAGCTGGGCCAGCGCGTCCTCGGTGACCGGTCGCCCCTGGCAGGCCTTGCGGACGCCGGTGATGACCTTCTGCCGGGAGAACGGCTCGGTGACGCCGCTGCGCTTGATGACCATCAGTGCGGCCGTCTCCACCGTGGTGAAGCGGCGGCCGCAGTCGGGGCACTGCCGGCGGCGGCGGATGCAGCTGCCGTCTTCGGTGGTCCGGCTGTCGACAACGCGGCTGTCGGAGTGCCGGCAGAACGGGCAGTGCACCTCGGGATCCCTCCCTGGCAGATCGTGCGGACCGGTCGAGTCTAAGCGATGTGCCCCCGCCCTCGGCAAGCTGATCATGCCGGCGACCACTAGTACTGGGCACGGAGAGGACTCTAGCCACTACATCTAGGCCTCCGGGGCAAGCACCGCCCCTGGCGTGTCGACGCCGATTAGACTGCCGGAGTCGACTTCTGGTCGAACATTTACTCGATGTACAACAAAGCCTTGATCGAGTCAGCCAACTCCCGAATAATTCACTCGAACGTGTGTTTGGCGCAACCTTTCGATACGAGGTGCGTTGGGCTGGAAAAGGGAGAGGACAGCCGTCGAGAGGGGCCGCCGTGAACACGATCGAAAGCAACACCATCCCGGTGCAGGAACACTCCCAGTTCAAGGTGGGGCAGCGCACCACGAATCAGCAGAGCGTGGACATCAGCATGGACCGCAGCGAAGACCACCGACTCTCCGGCACGGCCCTTTCCGGCTCGAACCGCGTGCCGGACCAGCCGATCGAACACTCGCCCGCCATGGACGACACCCACCCGTCGCCCGCCCGTGCGATGCCCGGCCGCCCCCCCGGCATCCGGACCGACGAGGCCGGCCTCACCGAGCGCCAGCGCCGGGTGATCGAGGTCATCCGGGATTCCGTCCAGCGCCGGGGCTACCCGCCGTCCATGCGCGAGATCGGCCAGGCCGTCGGCCTGTCCAGCACCTCCTCGGTGGCCCACCAGCTGATGGCCCTGGAGCGCAAGGGCTTCCTGCGCCGGGACCCGCACCGTCCGCGCGCCTACGAGGTCCGCGGCGTCGAGGTGGCCCGCCCCAACACCGCCGAGACGGCCGGCCGGCCGTCCACCTCCTACGTGCCGCTGGTGGGCCGGATCGCGGCCGGCGGGCCGATCCTGGCCGAGCAGACGGTCGAGGACGTCTTCCCGCTGCCCCGCCAGCTGGTCGGCGAGGGCGAGCTGTTCGCGCTCACCGTGCGCGGCGACTCGATGATCGAGGCGGCCATCTGCGACGGCGACTGGGTCACCGTGCGCCGCCAGCCGGTCGCCGAGAACGGCGACATCGTGGCCGCGATGATCGACGGCGAGGCCACCGTCAAGCGACTCAAGCGCGAGGACGGCCGGATCTGGCTGATGCCGCACAACCCGGCGTACGAGCCGATCAACGGCGACAACGCGACCATCCTGGGCAAGGTCGTCGCGGTCCTGCGCCGCCTCTAGGCGCCCGACGACCTCCGGGCGCCCGGCCTCCCCCGCGGGGCGCCGCGCCGCGACCCGCACGGGTCGCGGACACCGGGAAGGGGCTCCACCGCTCACGCGGGGAGCCCCTCCGTCGTTCCGTCGGGCCCTGTGCCCGGGGCGGGCCTCAGCCGCGCTTCTCCACCGGCCGCACCGGCGCCGCCGAGGCGTCGATCGCCGCCAGCGAGCGGCGCACCTGGTTGCGGTCCGTGGTGTACCAGAACTCGGGCATCGAGGAGCGGAAGAAGCCCCCGTACCGCTTGGTCTCCACCCGCGGGTCGAGCACCGCCACCACGCCCCGGTCGTCCGCCGCGCGCACCAGCCGGCCCGCGCCCTGCGCCATCAGCAGCGCCGCGTGCGTCGCGGCGACCGCCATGAAGCCGTTGCCGCCGCGCTGTTCGACGTCCTTCTGGCGGGCGCTCATCAGCGGGTCGTCCGGCCGCGGGAACGGGATCCGGTCCATCACGACCAGCTGGCAGGACGATCCGGGAACGTCCACGCCCTGCCAGAGCGAGAGCGTGCCGAACAGGCAGGTGGACGCGTCCGCGGCGAAGTCCCGGATCAGCTCGCCCAGGGTGTCCTCCCCCTGGAGCAGGATCCGCTGGTCCAGCCGCTCGCGCATCGCCTCGGCGGCGGCCTGGGCGCCGCGCATCGAGGAGAACAGCCCCAGGGTCCGCCCGCCGGCCGCGCCGATCAGTTCGGCCAACTCGTCGAGCATGTCCGGCCGTTCCGGGTCGCGCCCGGGGTCGGCCAGGTGCTTGGCGACGTACAGGATGCCCTGCTTGGGGTACTTGAACGGGGAGCCGACGTCGATCCCGCGCCAGTGCGGCACCGCGTCCTCGCCGAACCCGGGGCCGGGCTCGGGGTTGTCCCCGTCCGTGCGGACGTCCGGCAGCCGCGTCTCGGGGGGCAGGCCGACGGAGGCGGCGACGCCCTTGAAGTCCCCGCCGAGCTTGAGCGTGGCCGAGGTGAGGACGACCGAGCGCTCCTTGTACAGCCCCTCGCGCAGCAGTCCGGAGACGCTCAGCGGGGCGACCCGCAGCGAGGCGGTGCCCAGCCCGTAGCGGTCGCTGCGCTCGATCCAGACCACGTCGTACTCGGAGTCCTCCAGCAGCCGCTCGGCGGTCTCGTGCAGCGTCTCGGCCGAGGCCATGGCCTGCTTGCGAACGGCGTCCTCGTCGCTGAGCCCCTTGTCCCTGGTCTCCCCCAGCGAGCTGATCACCTGGCGGGAGGCGTCCCGGATCGCGGTGACCGCGTACGCCAGGTACTCGGGCAGTTCCTCGACCCGGCCGGGCTGGGCGGTCTCCATCAGGCCGTGGTAGTTCTCGGCGGCGGCCTGCAGGGCGTCCACGGCCTTCTCGTTGGCGAGCCGGGCGGCCCGCTTCACGGCCCGGTTGACCGCGCCGACGGTCAGCTCGGCGGTGGCCGCGCCGGTGACCCGGTTGACCAGCTCGTGGGCCTCGTCGACGATCAGCAGACCGTGCTCGGGGAGCACCGGTGCGCCCTCGATCGCGTCGATCGCGAGCATCGCGTGGTTGGTGACCACGACGTCCGCCAGCTTGGCCCGTTCCCGTGCCTTCTCGGCGAAGCACTCCTGCCCGTACGCGCAGCGGGTGGCGCCCAGGCATTCCTTGGAGGTGACCGCCAGCTGGGCCCAGGCCTTGTCGGAGACGCCGGGGCTGAGGTCGTCGCGGTCCCCGGTGTCGGTCTCCTCGGCCCAGTCGCGCAGGCGCAGGACGTCCTGCCCGAGCTTGCCGGTCGGCCCGCCGAGCGCGTCCACCGGGTCGAACAGGCCCTCGCCCTCCTCGCTCGGGGTGCCCTCGTTGGCCCGGTGCAGGCACAGGTAGTTGGAGCGGCCCTTGAGCATCGCGAACAGCGGGCGGCGGCGCAGCGCCGGGTGCAGCGCCTCGACGGTGCGCGGCAGGTCCCGCTCCACCAGCTGGCGCTGCAGCGCCAGGGTGGCGGTGGCGATCACCACGCGGTCCCCGTGGGCGAGCGCGGGCACCAGGTAGGCGAGGGACTTCCCGGTGCCGGTGCCGGCCTGGACGAGCAGGTGCTCGCCGTTGTCGACGGCGTCGGCGACGGCCTCGGCCATCCGGACCTGGCCGGCGCGTTCGACGCCGCCGACGGCCGCCACCGCGGCGTGCAGCAGGTCGGGGATCCGCGAGCGCGGGACGGCGACGGGCTCGTCGGCGTCTTCGCCGTGGTCCGCCGCGAGCTGGGATTCGGAGTCGTTCGTCATGACACTCCCACCCTACGGGGCGGGGGTGACAATCCGGTCCCGTTGCGCGGGCGGCCGCACGTCCACCTCCACCAGCGCGTTGGGCACGGTCCCGAACCGGGCGGCGTGCGGGCGGTGCGGGCGGTCCTGGTAGCCGTCGAGGAGCAGCCGGTTGCGGTTGAGGCAGAGCCGGTCGATCCGGGGCCGGAAGAGGTCGAACAGCTCGAAGCGCTCGCGCAGTTCGGGGAAGCGGTCCTGGTGGCGGCGGACCTCGGCGCGCAGCAGGGCCCAGAACTCGGCCTCGGCCAGTCCGGTCTGCGCCTCCAGCAGCGGGGCGAGGTAGCGGAAGACGCCGATGAACAGTCCGGAGTGGATGAACTGGCAGAGCCCCTGCGCGCCCTCCCGCAGCAGGACGTCGGCCACCTCGGCGGGCAGGTCGCGCAGCTCGGGGAGGTCGAGCGAGCTGAGGTTGACGTCGTCCACGAAGTCCTTGACCGCGAGCCGGGTCGGGGTGTCCCGCTCGTCGAAGACCACGATGGCGTTCTCGCCGTGCGGGGAGAAGACCAGGCCGTAGCGGTAGAGGAAGTGGAGCAGCGGCGGCAGCATCGCGGCGAACAGCCGGCCGGTCCACTCGGCGGGGGTGAGGCCGGAGCGGGTGATCAGCTCGGCGGCGAGGGCCCGCCCGTCGGAGCCGGTCTGCAGCAGGGCGGCCAGGGTGCGGGCGCGCTCGTCGTCGTCCAGGGAGGGGCCGAGCGGTTCGCGCCAGATCGCGCCGAGGAGTTCCTTGTACTGGTAGGGCGCCTCGGGCATCTCCCCGTACAGCGGGTGGTCGACGGTGACGGAGGCGACCTCGCCGAGCAGGACCACCCGGCACTCGTCGCGCAGGAACGGGTCGGCGTCGCGGAGGCCGTGCAGCCAGGCGGTGACGGCGGGCGCGGCGAGGGTGCGTTCGGTGGGCAGGCCGCGCCAGACCAGGGTGTTGAGGATGGACAGCGGCAGCTTGACGGTGCAGCGCTCGGGGCGGGCGGTGTTGAAGAAGGAGCGGATGGACTGCTGGGGCAGCCGCGGGTCGCCGTCGGAGGGCAGCGGGACGATCTCGCCGGAGGCGATCCAGGGCGCGAACAGCGGCAGGACCGTCTCGTCCCACTGCCAGGGGTGGACGGGCAGCAGCAGGTAGTCGTCGGCGTCCGGTCCGAGCGCGGCGCGCAGCGCGTCCACGTCGTCCAGCTCGCGGGCGTACAGCTGCTCGGGGCGGTCCAGACCGGGCACGCCGCGGTACCGGGCGAGCCGGCGGTGGACGGCGATCCAGGGCAGCGGGCGGGGGCTGCGGGCCTCGGGGGCCCAGCGGGCGGCGTCGGAGGCGGAGAAGCCGATCCGGCCCTTGTTGGGGACGATCCAGGGGTGACCGCCCTGCCGGCCCTCCAGCGCGGTGTGGTCGAGCTCGGCGAGTTCGGCGGCGGTGAGCGCGGTGGCGAGCTGGCGGGCGTCGGCGGTCAGGGTGGCGGAGAGTTCGCGGATCAGGTGGGCGGTGGTATCGCCGCGCATCCCGAGGGTCTCCCGGGCGTAGGGGAGGAAACGCAGCGGGTCCAGGCCGTCCGGGCGGGAGCAGCGGATCGACTCCGGCTCGACCTGCCAGCCGTCGTAGGCGCCGCGCCGGGCGGTGAAGTGGTACTCGACCTCCGGCAGCTTCAGCAGGTACTCGCCGTCGAGGGCCCCGGGGACGGGTTTGAGCAGTTCCTCGTAGGCGAACTCGCCGAGCATCTTGGCCAGCAGGGCGCGGCCGGCCCGCTGCCAGTGCCCGGCGGTGAGGTGCGGGGGCAGGTAGAGCGGCGGTTCAGCGGCCGGCTGTTGCGGCACGGGTCAGCTCCTGGGGGCGGGGGAGGACGGGGGTCTGTTCCGGGGGTGCGGATACCGGTGGTGCTTGGCCGGCCTGTGCCCGGGCGGCCGGGACGGGCGGCGCGAAGCCGGTCCAGGCGGTGCGGCCGGGCAGCCGGTGGACGGTCCGCCCGGTGACCGCGTTGAGGATCACGGCGGCCCGGTGGGCGCCGAGCCCGAGGTCGGGCGTGCCGACGCCGTGGGTGTGCAGTTCGGCGTTCTGGACGTAGAGGCCGCCGCCGAGTCCGGGCCGGGTGGCGACCCGGTGGTCGAGGTCGACCCGGTAGCGCCCGGCCTCGTCCCAGTCGATCAGGTCGGCGAGCGGTTCGAGCGCGGCCGGGCGGGCGGCCCGGTAGCCGGTGGCGAGCACCACGGCGTCGGTGCGCAGGACGTGCTCGGCGCCGGAGTCGGTGTGCCGGCAGTGCAGTTCGAGGCCGCCGCAGGGGCCGGGCCGGGCGTCGGTGACGGCGGTGCCGGGGGTGATCTCGACCGGGGCGGCGTCGATCGGGCGGCCGATCGTGCGCTCGTAGAGGTGGTCGTGGATCTCGGCGAGGGTCTCGGCGCTGGCGGCCTTGTGCAGTTGCCACTGGGCGGTGACCAGGGCGTCCCGGACGGGCCCGGGCAGGCTGTGGAAGTAGCGGGTGTAGTCGGGGGTGAAGTGCTCCAGGCCGAGCTTGGAGTACTCCATGGGCGCGAGCGCGCGGGTGCGGGTGAGCCAGCGGAGCCGGACGCCGTCGCCCTCGTGGCGGCGGAGCAGGTCGAGGAAGACCTCGGCGCCGGACTGTCCGCTGCCGATCACGGTGATGTCCCGGGCGTCGGCCAGGTCGTCCCTGCGGTCCAGGTAGTCGGCGGAGTGGAAGGCCTGCGGGTGGCCGGCGAGCCCGGCGAAGGCCTCGGGCAGCACCGGCCGGGTGCCGACGCCGAGGGCGAGGTTGCGCGCCCGTACGGAGGAGCGCCGGCCGGTCGCGGTGTCGGTCAGCTCGGCCCGGTAGCAGTCGCCTTCCCGGTGCAGGGCGGTGACCTCGGTGCCGAAGCGGCAGTTGGTCAGCCGCTCGGCGGCCCAGCGGCAGTAGTGGTCGTACTCGCGGCGCGGCAGCTGGAAGCGCTCGGCGAAGTAGAACGGGAACAGCCGGTCCTGCTCGCGCAGGTAGTTGAGGAAGGACCACGGGTTGGTCGGGTCCACCAGGGAGACCAGGTCGGCGAGGAACGGCACCTGCATCCGGGCCCCGTCCACCAGCATCCCGGGGTGCCAGCGGAACTCCGGGCGCTGGTCGCAGAAGAGCGTGCGCATTCCGGGGACGGGCTCGGCGAGCGCGGCGAGCGAGAGGTTGAACGGTCCGATGCCGACGCCGAGCAGGTCGTACGGCGGCGGGGGTGCTGGGGTGTCCACGGGGTTTCCTAGGCGGGGTCGGGGTCAGGCGGACCGGGGCCCGTCGGGGTCGGACGGGCGGCGGCCGAACGGGCTGCGGTCGGGCGGTCGGGATCGGACGGATCGGGGTCGGACGGTCGCGGTCGGACGGGCCGTGGTCAGGCGGGCCGCGGTCAGGCGGGCCGGGCCCGGACGGTCAGGGGTGCCCGGGCGCGCACCATCAGGGCGGCGCGCTTGTCGGGCAGGTCGAGTTCGGCGGTCGCCCGGAACCCGGCCCGTTCGAAGGCCCGGACCGAGCGCCGGTTTCGGACGTCCGGTTCGGCGACGACCCGTTCGCAGGACGGTCGGCGGCGCAGGATCCCCTCCGCGAGGGCGGCCAGCAGGACGGCGCCCAGTCCCCGGCCGCGGCTGGCGGAGGGGCCGAGCAGCAGGTGGACGCCGGTGTCGTGCGGCCGGGCCGGGTAGTGCGCGGCCAGCGGGTCGAGGTCGGCGCGGTAGACCTCCCAGTAGCTCATCGGCTCGCCGTCGAGCAGGCCGAGGCAGGGAACGCTGCGGCCGTCGCCGTCGAGCTGGGTCCGCACGTGCCGGCCGGTGACCTCGGGCGGCCCGGCGAGTTCCCAGAAGGCGGCGACCTCGGGGTCGTTCATCCACCCGGCGAGCAGGTCCAGGTCGGCGGGCAGCCGGACCGGGCTGAGCCGGAACTCGCCGGCCGGGGTGGGGATCGCACCCCACCCGGGCAGGTCGTCCAGCATCAGCCACCCGCCACCGGGTTGGGGATGTCCACGTAGACGGACTGGCTGGCGACCGGGCCGACCAGTTCGTCCATGCCGTTGATCCGGGTGAGCAGGTTGGCCTTGCAGGGCAGTGTGGGCGCGTCCAGCAGCAGCCCGGGCAGCGCCGAGCCGGTGGCGGCGGCCCGCGGTCCGGCCAGGAACCGCCGCAGTGCGGCCAGCAGCACCGTCTCGTCGGCCAGCCGCTGGGAGCCGAAGGCGCCGATCAGGCCGAGGACGTGGTTGATGCCGAGGTAGTAGGCGAAGTGGTGGTCGATCACCGGGTCGGGCAGGAAGGTGTCGCTGTCGGTGCCGAGTCCGGGCAGCCGGTCGGTGAGCCGCTCGGCGGCGCTCTCCCGGTAGTAGTAGCCCTGGTTGTCGCGGTAGCGGCCGCCGCGGGGCCAGCCGGCCTCGTCCAGCAGGACGAGGCTGTTCTGCTGGTGCGCCTCCAGGGCGATACCGCCCCGGCCGTCCAACCACAGGATGGGCAGCACGACGGCGTCCAGGTAGCGCAGGAACCATTCGGCGGCGACGGTCCGCAGCGGGCGCCCGCAGCGCGCGGCGAGGGCCCGCAGGATGTCGCCGAGCCGGGACGGCACGGTGTCGCCGGTGCCCAGCGGCTGTTCGGCGACCAGTCCGGCGACGCACAGTGCGCGCTCGTCGGGCGCGAAGGGCTGGGCGCGCAGCACCGTGTCCAGGCCGCCCGGGTCGCCGAGCGCCGGATGGTCGACGCCGATCCAGGCCGGGTCGCGGACGATGTCGAAGCCGGGGTGGGCGGCCCGCCACTCGGCGGCCAGCCCGCTCTCCAGCAGCTGGTGCATCTCCAGGCCGCGGTGCAGTTCCTTGCGCAGGTTCTCCCGGCGGGAGTTGGTGATCCGCAGCCCGAGCGAGAGCTTGAGCATCCAGGGGGTGCCGGGCCGGTAGACCGTGCGGACCGAGGAGGTGGGGTGCCAGGGCTCGCCGGCCGGGCCGAGGTCGTGCAGCAGCCCGTCGGCGAGCAGGGCGGCGACGGCCGGGCGGTGGGCGAGTTCGCGGGCCTGCCAGGGGTGCAGCGGCAGGGCGGCGGTGCCGGGCGGCAGGGCGAGGCGTCCGTCGAGCAGGCCGGCGGTGATCCCGTCGGCGCTCTCGGCGACGGCGGAGCCGGCGGCGAGCAGTTCGCGGGCGACGGCGTACCAGTGGAGTTGGAAGGAGCCGTGGAGTTCGGGCGAGTAGGCGGCGCTCTGCGCCGGGCCGAGGCCGTCGCGGCTCTTCGGGGTGGGGTGCAGCGGGTGGCCGAGGAGCAGGGACTGTTCGGCGGCGAGGAAGTGCGAACGCTCGGGGCCGCCGGGCGCGGCACCGGCGCGGCGGTGGGTGAGGATCTCGGCGGTGCGGACGACGGAGTCGGCGACCCGGGCGGCGAGGTCGGCGACCTGCCCGGGGTCCGGCCGGTCGGCGGCCGCGGCGGCGAGCAACGCGGCGGCGGTGACGGCGTCCACCGGGGCGTCGTGGGAATCCCCCGCGGCGGCCTCGCCGGCCGCGAGGGTGGCCGGGCCGAACCGGTGCCAGCCGCCGGGCGACCAGTAGCGGACCGGGGCGGTGAGCCGGGCGGCGCCGCCGAGGACGGCGATCCGCAGTCGGCCGTCGGGCCCGGGCCGGGCTCCGGTCTCGCGCGTCCAGCAGCGCAACAGGGCTTCCACGGCGGCCTGTTCGGCGGCGACGGTGGGATCGTGGTGCAGCAGCGGATCGCGGTGGAGCAGCGGATCGCGGTGCGGCGCCTGGTCGTGGTGCGGCATCGGGCCGGAGTGCGGTACCGGGTCGCGGTGCGGCAGCGGATCGGGCCCGGGCCGCTCCCCCGCGTTCGCCTCCGGGCGTTCGGGGCCCGGCGCCGTCCCCCCGCCCCGGGCCGGGGGTGCCCCCACCGCGCACTGGTCGCTCGCCGCTCTCGGCGTCGGCGCGCCCTTGGGCTCCCGAGGGGGCTCCGTGGGCTGCGGCGGTTCGGGCGGGGCTCCGGTGAGGGCGGTGCTCAAGGCTGCTCCTTGGGGCGCGTGGGGGTGCGGACGCGCACTGGTGGTGGAGGGGGTCGGTGGGCGCTCGCACCGTCGCGTCAGGTAAGGGTTACCTATCCCTGAGGGGTGATCACAAGGACGGCTCACTCGTCCGGGTGAAGATCGGGCATTGTCCACCCCGGGGGCGAAAGGCCCTGCTGCGCCGGTGAGTCGACCGGGTCCGCGTCACGGATCGGTGATCTCCGGCCGGTAGCGCAACCCGGGGGGCGGGCACGGCCGTCCTCCTCCGCGGTGGAAGACTCCAGGGCGGCGGGCCGCCGCAGCACGGACCGGCCGCGCACGGACGACCCGTCACCGACCGGCCCAGCACGACCGACCCAGTACAGACCGAGCACAGGGGGAAGCGCACAGATGCCTACGATCCACCGGTCAGCCCTGGCCGCCGCCGTGGTCGCGGGAAGCCTGCTCGCCGTGAGCGCCTGCGGGCCGGACGGCCCGGCGGGCGACGGGGGAGGCAGCGCCGCGCCGCCGCCCGCCTCGGCCCCGGCGAACGGCACCGCCGGCGGAGGCGGCGTGATCGGCGGGATCACCCTCCCGTCCGGCCTGCCGACCAGCCTGCTGGAGGGCCTGCCGAGGAGCTGGGACGACCTGAAGAAGTGGAAGTTCGAGGACTGGGACAGCTGGGCGTCCAAGCACGTCTTCAACAACCCGGTGGTGAAGGACTTCTGGGACCCGGACACGATGGGCGACTCCAAGCCCGCCGACCCGGCCCCGCCCGCCGCCAAGCCCTCCCCGGCGACCCCCAGGCCCGCCACCGACGACGGCGTGACCGACCCCGAGCCGCCGGTGGTCAACGCCGTCGCGGTGCCCCGCCCGTACACCAAGCAGCCCTCCGGCAAGGTGTTCTTCTCCGCCAAGGGCGGCCGCGGCAACTGCTCGGCGACGGTGATCGCCGACCCGCAGCACCCCGGCAAGAGCAACCTGGTCTGGACGGCCGGCCACTGCGTGCACGAGGGCAAGGGCGGGAGCTTCTACAAGGACCTGGTGTTCGTGCCCGCCTACAACAACTCGGGCGCCTCCAGCGGCGGCAAGCGCGCCCCGCTGTCCGAGCTGGCCCCGCTCGGCACGTGGTGGGCCGACCAGGTCACCACCTCGCCGCAGTGGATGGTCGAGGGCGGTGGCACCGGCGACGCCGCCAACCAGTACGACTTCGCGGTCATGCGCGTGCACAACCAGAACGACACCGGCAAGTCCCTGGAGGAGACGGTCGGTTCGGCCGTCCCGGTGTGGTTCGACGCCCCGCGCGACAAGATCGGCGTGTCGGCCGTCGGCTACCCGCTGCTCAAGCCGTTCGACGGCCAGGAACTGTACAAGTGCGACGGCGGCAAGCCGACCCGGCTCTCCTTCGACGCCAAGCGGCCCTCGATGCTCACCATCGGCTGCAACATGACCCAGGGCTCCAGCGGCGGCGGCTGGTTCGCCACCATGCCCGACGGGAAGACCGCCCTGGTCAGCAACACCTCGATCGGCACCCAGGACCACACCTCGCTCAGCGGCCCGTACCTGGAGACGGTCGCCAAGCAGGCCCTGGACTGGATCTCCAGGAAGCAGTAGCCGCCACGGGGGGCGGTCGTACGGAAACACCAGCACAGCACGGGGGACGATGCAGCATGCCGAGAACCACCAACCGGGGGCGCCGGGCCGGGACGGCCGGCGCCGCACTGCTCGCCGTGACCGCCCTCGCGGCGGCGGCCTGCGGCCCGGACGGCCCCGCCAGGCCGGCCACCCCGCCGCCCGCCCTCCCCAAGTCCGCGCCCACCAGCCTGGGCGACCTGACGGGCTGGAAGCTGGAGGACTGGACGAAGTACGTCACCGAGAGCAGGTTCGCCAACGAGACGGCCCGGGGCTTCTGGTCGACCGCCCGGATGGACGCCGCCAAGCCCCGGCCCACCCCGGAGTACCCGCTCACCGCCCCGGCGGCCCCCGGCGTCGAACGGGACGCCCCGCCCGCCGCCGTCCGGGCCGAGCCGCAGCCGCACCCGTACGGCCAGGCCGCGGCCGTGGTCGGCCGGCTCTTCGTGACCACGCCGCAGGGCGACGCGGCCTGCTCCGCGACCGTGGTCTCCGACCCGGTCAACCCGGGCCGCAGCAACCTCGTCTACACGGCCGCGCACTGCCTGCACGACGGCAGGGGCGGCGGCTGGCTGAAGAACGTGGTGTTCGTGCCCGGCTTCAACCGGGACGGCCAGGCGAACCACGGCAAGCCGTACACCGACGCCCAGGCCGCCCCGTACGGCCGGTGGACGGCGGTGCGCGCGCTGGTGTCGCCGACCTGGCTCCAGGAGAGCGGCGTCGGCGCCCACAACCAGTTCGACTACGGGATCCTGCGGGTGCAGGCCGAGGGCGACTCCGGGAAGTCCCTGGAGGAGACCGTCGGCGGGTCGGTCCCGGTCTGGTTCAACGCCCCGCGCGACCAGATCACCTCGGCCGCCGCCTACGGCTACCCGGCCGAGCGGCCCTTCGACGGCATGGAGCTGGACCACTGCGACTCCCCGGTCCCGCCCGCCCGGCTCTCCTTCGACCGGAGCCGCCCGCCGATGTACGTGATCGGCTGCACCATGACCGCCGGCTCCGGCGGCGGCGGGTGGTTCGTCACCAGGGACGGCAAGCCCAACCTGATCAGCGTCGGTGCGATCGGCGACCGCGGTCCGGCCGGCTACCAGGCCGGGCCCTCGCTGCAGGACCAGGCGAAGCAGGCCTTCGACTTCTTCGCCAAGAACGTCCGCTGACCCGGACCGGACGACCCCGGGGAGCGCCCCGGCTCGGACGACCCGCGCCGCGAACGCCCCTCACCAGCACACGGGGGCCCCCGGGACCACGTACGGTCCCGGGGGCCCTTCACACCGCTCGGGTGGCCTCAGCCCTGCAGGGCCACCGTGAAGTGCTCCAGCTCGGCGGCCAGCTCGGCCGGCACCTTGGCGTGCAGCAACGTGCCCTCGCCGGTGTGCTCGGTGGAGAGCAGCTCGCCCTCCGCGTGCACCCGGGAGACCAGCGCGCCCTGGGTGTAGGGCACCAGGGCCCGCACCTCGACGGCCGGTCGCGGCAGCTCGTCGTCGATGAGCTTGAGCAGTTCCTCGATGCCGGCGCCGCTGCGGGCCGACACCACGATGGCGTGCGGCTCGCGGCGCAGCAGGCGCTGCAGCACGTGCGGGTCGGCGGCGTCCGCCTTGTTGATCACCACGATCTCCGGCACGGTCTGCGCGTCGACCGAGACGATGACCTCGCGGACGGCGGCCAGCTGGGTCTCCGGCTCGGGGTGCGAGCCGTCGACCACGTGCAGGATGAGGTCCGCGTCGGCGACCTCCTCCATGGTCGAGCGGAACGCCTCGACCAGGTGGTGCGGCAGGTGCCGGACGAAGCCGACGGTGTCGGCCAGGGTGTAGACCCGCCCGCTCGGGGTCTGGGCCCGGCGCACGGTCGGGTCCAGGGTGGCGAACAGGGAGTTCTCGACCAGCACGCCCGCGCCGGTGAGCCGGTTGAGCAGGGAGGACTTGCCGGCGTTGGTGTACCCGGCGATGGCCACCGACGGCACCTGGTGGCGCCGGCGCTCCTGGCGCTTGGTGTCGCGGCCCTTCTTCATGTCGGCGATCTCCTTGCGGAGCTTCGCCATCTTCTCGCGGATCCGGCGCCGGTCGGTCTCGATCTTGGTCTCACCGGGACCACGGGTGGCCATGCCGCCGCCGGACGAGCCGGAGCCGCCACCACCCATCTGCCGGGACAGCGACTGGCCCCAGCCCCGCAGTCGCGGCAACATGTACTGCATCTGCGCGAGCGAGACCTGCGCCTTGCCCTCCCGGGACTTGGCGTGCTGGGCGAAGATGTCCAGGATCAGGGCCGTCCGGTCGACGACCTTGACCTTGACCACGTCCTCCAGGTGGATCAGCTGGCCCGGGGTGAGTTCACCGTCGCAGACGACGGTGTCGGCGCCGGTGGAGGCGACGATGTCGCGCAGCTCCTGCGCCTTTCCGGAGCCGATGTAGGTGGCCGCGTCCGGCTTGTCGCGACGCTGGATGACGCCGTCCAGCACCTCGGAGCCGGCGGTCTCGGCGAGCGCGGCGAGCTCCGCCATGGAGTTCTCCGCCTCCTCCAGCGTGCCGTCGGTCCAGACGCCGACGAGCACCACGCGCTCCAGGCGGAGCTGGCGGTACTCGACCTCGGTGACGTCCTCGAGTTCGGTGGAGAGGCCGGCGACCCGGCGCAGGGCGGCGCGCTCGCTGCGGTCGTACTGGTCGCCGTCGTAGTGGTGGCCGAGGTCCTCGTCGATGGCCGCGAGGTCCTCGTCCATGAGGGCTTCCGCCCGCTGACCGTCGAAGCGGCGCGGAGCGTCGGCGTGGTCGCGGGTGTCGAACGTGGAGGTCATTCTGTCCTTTGGCTGGCTGGTACGGGAGGCCTTCGGGGACCGCGGGGCGGTCCCTCAAGGAGTCTGCCCAGCTGCCGCCCCGGCTACCGTCCGGGCGGGGTGAGCTACCCCTCGGGTCCTCGGTGCCACCGGGGCACCTGTGCCCTGTGAACGCCGTGGACCGGCCGTGAATTCCCCATGATGGTCGCACGCCCGGCGAGGCCCGGTCATCCCCATTTCCGGTCGGACGGCCGGGCCGTGGCCGGGCGGGACGGGGCCTGGCCGCCCTCCGGAGCGTGCGGGCGGTCGACGTCGTACACCCCGGAGACCCGCAGCATCGCCCGCATCAGGCCCGGCAGGGCGGCCGGCTCGGGCAGTTCCACGGTGTAGGTGTGCCGCACCCGCGACTCCTGCGGCGGCTCGACCTCGGCCGAGACGATGCCGACGCCCGCGGCGGAGATCGCCGCGGTGAGGTCGGCCAGCAGCCGGGGGCGGTTCAGCGCCTCGGCCCGCAGGGTGACCCGGTGCCCGGCCGCCGGGGCGTCCTGGGGCTGCCAGTGCACCTCCAGCGCGGCCCGGCCGTCCGCCCGCATCCGTTCCCCGGCGGGGCAGCCGGTGCGGTGCACGGCCACCGCGCCGCCGCGGATCGGGTAGCCGGCCACCTCGTCCGGCGGGACGGGCGTGCAGCAGCGCGCCAGCCGTACGGTCGCCCCGGGCCGGCCGGCCACGGCGACCGGTGCGGACCGCCTCTCGGCGGTGCGGCGGCCGGGCGGGGCGGGCTGGGCCGCGGCCGGACCGGTGCGCACCGCCGGCAGCCGGGCCGGCGGGTCGGCCAGCCAGCGTTCGATGGCGAGCCGGGCGGCCGGGGTGCGGGCGTGCGCCAGCCATTCGGGGGCGGGGCCGGAGGGCTGTCCGCCGCCGGCCGGGAGGGTCTCGGTGAGCACCGCGAGCAGGTCGCCGTCCTCCAGCACGGTGGAGAGCGCGCTGAGCCGTCCGTTGACCCGGACGCCGATACATCGGTGGCCGGTCTCCTCGCCGAGCAGGTAGGCCGCGTCCACGCAGGTGGCGCCGGCCCGCAGCTGAAGCGTTTCGCCGCTCTCGGTCACCACGGTGATCTCGCGGTCGCCGGCCAGGTCGGCGGTGAGCGTGGACCAGAAGGCGTCCGGGTCGGGCGTCTCCTGCTGCCACTCCAGCAGTCGGCTGAGCCAGCCCGGCCGGGCCGGGTCGGTGCGGTCCAGCTCGTCGGTGTCCTGGGCGGCGGCGGCCGGGGACGGGTCGCCGAGGGCGACCACCCCGGTCTCGGCGACCTCGTGCATCCGGCGGGTGCGGACCAGCACCTCGACCACCGCGCCGCCGCTCAGCGCCACGGCGGTGTGCAGCGACTGGTAGAGGTTGAACTTGGGCGCGGCCACGAAGTCCTTGAACTCCCCGGGCAGCGGCGTCCAGCAGGTGTGCAGTTCGCCGAGGACGGCGTAGCAGTCGGCGTTCTCCTCGACCACCACCAGCAGCCGCCCGAAGTCGGCCGGGCGCGGCCCCTGCGGCCGCCCGTCCGGGCCGGGCGCGCCGGTCCGTTTGAGCAGGACCCGGTGCAGCGAGACGCAGTGCCGGGGCCGCACGGTCACCTCGGCGGCCACCCCGGCCTCGGCGAGCTGCCGGGCCAGCTGCCGGGCGAAGGGCTCCAGCACGGTGTCGGGCGCGGCCTCGTGGCCGGCCATCAGGGTGCGGGCCCGGGCGTGCTCCTCGGGGTGCAGGGTGGCGAAGACGATGTCCTCCAGCTCCGCCTTGAGCACGTGGATGCCGAGCCGTTCGGCGAGCGGGATCAGCACGTCCCGGGTGACCTTGGCGATCCGCACCTGGCTGGCCGGCTTCATGTGCCGGATGGTGCGCATGTTGTGCAACCGGTCGGCCAGCTTGATCACCATGACCCGGACGTCGTCCCCGGTGGCGACCAGCATCTTGCGGAAGGTCTCGGCCTCGGCGGCGGCGCCGAAGTCGACCTTCTCCAGCTTCGTCACCCCGTCGACCAGGTAGGCGACTTCGGGACCGAAGCCCGCGCCGACCTGCTCCAGCGTCAACTCGGTGTCCTCGACGGTGTCGTGGAGCAGCGAGGCGACCAGGGTGGTGGTCCCGGCGCCGAGTTGGGCCAGGATCATGGTCACGGCCAGCGGGTGGGTGATGTACGGCTCACCGCTCTTGCGCTTCTGGCCGCGGTGGCTGGCCTCGGCGAGCCGGTACGCCCGGGCGAGCAGGCCGAGGTCACCCTGCGGGTGGTGCAGGCGGTGGACCCGGACGAGCGGTTCCAGGGCGTCCGGCACGAGCGGCCGGCCGGTGGCCAGTAACGCGGCCCGGCCGGCCCGGCCGAGGGCGGCCCGGCCCAGCTCTCCGAGGGGCCTCCTGGCCCCGCCCTGCCGTACGGTCGTCGGCTGCCCCGTCAGGGACTGCCCGGCTTCGATGGTCATCGGCACCTCCGGCAACGTCGCCGGGCGCGGCCCCTCCTGAGGGGGTGATCGTGCTACCCCTCCCAGGGGTGATCGACCCGGTGGTCCATGCTACCGAGCAGAGCACGTTCCGCGACGCCGTGATTCCCGTCCGCGACCGGTATCACCCGATCGGGGGGATTCGTCACCGCACGAATTGGGCAAACCGGGCCGTCAGCCCCGACGCACGGACTCCCACCAGCGCTCGTCCAGCCGCCCCTCGGCCACGATCACCGCCGGTCCGGCCATCTCCACCCGGCCGTCCGGGTGCTCGGTGATGACCAGGCGACCGCCCAGCACGTCCACGGTGTACGCGACGGCCTCACCGGTGACCGCCGGGTCGGCGCCGTCCCGGCGGATGGCGGCCACCGCGACGGCGCACGCGCCGGTGCCGCAGGAACGGGTCTCGCCCGAGCCGCGCTCGTGCACCCGCATCGCGACGTGGCGCGGCCCGCGGTCCACCACGAACTCGACGTTGACGCCCTCCGGGTACGCGCCCGCGGGACTGGTGAGCGGCGCGGTGAAGAGGTCACCGGCGTGGTCCAGGCTCTCCACGAACGCGACCGCGTGCGGATTGCCCATGTTGACGTTCAGCGCCGGCCAGCGGCGCTCGCCGACCGCGACCTCGATGCCGTCCGGCCCGGGGAACCGGGCGCTGCCCATGTCGATGGTGACGTCACCGGGCGTGCCGTCCGCGGCGGCCTCGGCGACCTTCGCGGTGAGCACCCCGGAGCGGGTGGCGACGGCCAGTTCACCGGGCTCGGCCAGGCCGGCCGCGACCAGGAAGCGGGCGAAGACCCGCAGGCCGTTGCCGCACATCTCGGCGATGCTGCCGTCGGAGTTGCGGTAGTCCATGAACCACTCGGCCCGGTCGGCCATCCCGGCGGCGGCCGGGTCCGCGGCCGAGCGCACCACGCGCAGCAGCCCGTCCCCGCCGACGCCGGCCCGCCGGTCGCACAGCGCGGCGACGGCCGCGGGACCGATCTCCAGCGCGCCGTCCGGGTCCGGGACGATGACGAAGTCGTTCTGGGTGCCGTGCCCCTTGAAGAAGGGGAGGCCACCGTGCTGGGGAGAGGATGCACTCACCCCACCGATGGTACTGAGCCCCGCCGGACCGCTCAGCGCAGGTAGGCGACCCGCCAGACCGCGAGCGCGCAGGCGGCGAGCGCGATCAGGGTGTAGACCACGATCGCCTTCCAGCCGGCCCGCTGCGCGGAGCCGCGGCGCGGCAGTCCCGGCCACTTGTAGCCGGCGTGCCGGGCGGCCATCGCGCCCCAGCCGACCGAGGCGGCGGTGAGCAGCAGTCCGAGCATCCCGACCATGGTGGCGCGCGCCCCGGCCGAGCCGAAGGCGAGCGGGAAGGCGAACATCAGTGAACCGAGGGTGCCCAGCAGGGCGATCGGCAGCGTCTGCCACCAGCGGAGCCGGCGCAGCGGGCGGATCTCCCGTTCGTGCACCGCGCCGCCGGGCGGCGTGCGGGTGTCCAGGGCGGGCAGCGCGACCGCGTAGGAGGTCGGCGCCTCCAGTCCGGTCAGCACGGGGAGGTCACCCATCGTCGACTCGTCGAACTCCTCGGCCGGCGCGGTGACGCTCCCGCTCTGACCGGGCTCGGGGCCGGTACCCGTCGACACACGGCCTCCCCTGACTGTTCGACACGAGCGGACTCGCGGCCGGGCACGGCCGGCCCGTTCGGCCGACCCCTATGGCATCGATGATGGCATGTCCAGAGGGTGGTTCCGGGCTCGACCGGGGCCGACGGGTGATCCGTGGCCATCACGTGATCGGGCCGTGACCGCCGGTTCGTCCTGCACGGTCGCCTGCGCGCGCAGGTGCACCGCCGAATTGGCCGGATCCCGTCCTACGCGGCCGGAACTCCCTGACGCCCGATCAGTTCGAGGGATTCGGCCAGCAGCTCGACGGGGTCGGTGCCGGCCGGCCGGGAGAGCCAGTGGATCCGGTCGTCACGGCGGAACCAGGACTCCTGGCGGCGGGCGAAGCGCTTGGTCGCGCGGACGGTCTCGGCCCGCGCCTCGTCCTCGGTGCACTCGCCGGCGAAGTGGTCGAGCACCTGCTGGTAGCCGAGCGCCCGGGAGGCGGTCCGCCCCTCCCGCAGCCCGACGGCCTCCAACGCCCGCACCTCGTCCAGCAGGCCGGCCTCCCACATCCGGTCGACCCGCAGGGCGATCCGCTCGTCCAGCTCGGGGCGCGGAACGGCGACCCCGATCTGCACCGCGTCGTACACGGCGGTGTTGCCGGGCAGGTTGGCGGTGAACGGCTGCCCGGTGATCTCGATGACCTCCAGTGCGCGGACGATCCGCCGCCCGTTGCCGGTGAGGATCGCCTCGGCGGCCGCCGGGTCCAGTTCGGCCAGCCGTCGGTGCAGCGCGTACGGGCCGGCCTGCGCCAACTCCGCCTCCAGCCGGGCCCGCACCTCGGGGTCGGTGCCGGGGAACTCCATCTCGTCGATCGCGGCCCGGACGTACAGCCCGGAGCCGCCGACGAGGACGGCGGTGCGCCCGGCGGCGAGCAGGCGGTCGATCTCGGCCCGGGCCAGCCGCTGGTACTCGGCCACGCTGGCCGCCTCGGTGACGTCCCAGACGTCCATCAGGTGGTGCGGCACTCCCCCGCGCTCGGCCACGGTGAGCTTGGCGGTGCCGATGTCCATGCCGCGGTACAGCTGCATCGAGTCGGTGTTGATCACCTCGCCGTCGAGGCTGCGCGCGACGGCGACGGCCAGGTCGGACTTTCCGGCGGCGGTCGCGCCGACGATCGAGATGACGCGCGGGGTACGGAGGATGCTCACCGTTCCAGTCTCCCAAAACCCGTTCGGTACCGGAGACCGGGCTGCCACCGGCCCGCTTCCGCGCGACGATTTGACTGCCGCCGGGACCGCTTCCGGCCGTTTCCCCAGTTGGCGCCCGGTTTGCGAACGCTTCGGCGGACCGGGACGTTGGGCAGGGGACGGGGATGGACGGACGGACGACAGGGAAGGGTGAGACCGCCATGGGTCTGATGGACAACCTCAAGGGCAAGGCCGAGGAGCTCAAGGAGAAGGCCAGCGAGCTCGCGGGCAAGCACAGCGACCAGATCGAGAAGGCCGTCGACAAGGCCGGCGGCGCGATCGACAAGGCGACCAAGGGCAAGTACAGCGACAAGATCGAGCACGGTGCGGGCAAGGCCAAGGACGCCGTCGGCGACTTCGCCCACAAGCCCAAGCCCGGCGACGACGGACAGCCGCCGCGGTCCTGACCCGCCCGGGCCGCCGCGGTCCTGAGCCGTCCGGGCCGTCCGGTCCTGAGCCGTCCGGGCCGTCCGGTCCTGAGCCGTCCCCGCCCGACTGGCCCCGGACCCGGATCCGGCCCTTGCCCCGGGTCCGGGACTAGGACCAGGAGGCCACGAAGTACCCGACCCCGTACGGTGCGTCGCAGTAGCCCAGCCGTCCGGTGAGGCCGGCGCCCCCGGCGGCGCCGGCGAGCACCTGCCAGGGTGCCCGGCCCTCGGCCTTGAGTTCGGCGGCCAGGCCCGCGTCCAGCGCGGCCAGGGCGGGCAGGTCGGCCGTGCCGAGGGCGTCGGCCAGCGCCGCGTCGTAGCCCTCGGCCCGCTCGTCCAGGTAGCCGGGGGCCTTCACCGAGCGGCAGGCGCTGCCGTCGCCGAGCACCAGCAGGGCGACCCGGTCGGCGAGTCCGGCCAGGCCCTGGCCGAGGCCGAGCATCCGGTCGGCCGGGGCGTCGGCGGGCACCGCGCAGGCGTGCGTCGGCAGGGTCACCCCGGCGCGCTCCAGCAGCCACGCGCCGACGGTCAGCGCGGGCGCCAGTTCCGGGCCCTCGACCCGGTCACCGGGCAGTTTGGCGACCAGCGGCACCCCGTAGCGGCGGAAGGAGCCGGCCCCGCCCTCGGTCCACACCTCGGCCTCCGGCCCGGTGCCGACCACCACGACCAGCTGCGGCCCGGCCGCGACCAGTGCCGCCAGCGCCTCGTCACAGGCGGCGCGCAGCGCGTCCAGCTCGCCCGCCGCCCCGGCGGCGACCTCCGGGACGAGCAGCGGCGGACAGGGGCACACGGCGGCGGCTACCAGCATGTGGATCACTCTAGCCCGGAAGCCGGACGGCCCGGTGGGAGCCGGAGCTCCCACCGGGCCGTCCCCGGGGCGCGTGCGTCAGTCGCCGCAGCAGGCCCCGCCCGCGGGCGCGGCGAGCGGCAGCGCGGCCGGGGCGCCGATGGACGGCAGGCCGAGCATCACGCCGGCCGGCTTGTCGGCGGGCTTCGCCTGGCGCTTCTCCCAGGCGTCACCGGCCCGGGTGCGGCGCACCGCGAGCGCCGGGCC
>NZ_JBHWCL010000091.1:0-37644 GCF_042735125.1 Kitasatospora sp. NPDC059599
GCCACCGCCACGGCCTCGACCGCTGGTTCACCACCGGCAACCTCACCACCGCCTACCTCTCCCTCGCGGCTGCTCACCCCATGCCCCGCACCGGCGACCCGGCCCGCTACTGGACCACCCTCGTCACCGCCGGTGAACTCCTCGCCGCAGCCCCCACCCCCGACAGCCGCCTCACCTACGCCCTCACCCACTGCCGCACCCAAGCCACCACCCACACCACCCACCGCTGAACCCCACGCACAGGAAGTCGACCCCACCGACTTCCCACTCCCCCACCACCCCCGCCCCACCAGGGCGAGCCAATGAACAGCCCTTCGCAACAGCGAAGTTGCCGGAAACGACCGACCGCCGATACAGGGTGACCAGCCCCGGTGAGGCCACCGGCAGGTTCCTGCCCGACTACACCAGCTTCATGATCGCCCGCCCCGCGACCGGCCTCCCCGCCCGGCCCTGTCCCTGCTCCCCGGGGAGGAACGCCCCAGCCGGATCGACCCCGCGCAGCTCGACACGTGGACCGGAGGCTGGATCGCGCAGCTCGCAGCGCCCTCCGCCGAACGGATGGGAAGCGGGGCGCAGCAGATCCTCTCGGACGTCGCCACCGGATCACAGTCCCGGACCGCGCCCGACCCCGCAGGCGGCTGGACCGTGATCCAGCGCGGACCGCTCCGCCTGTGGGACCGGGTGGAAACCGCCGTGGAGGAATGTCCGCAGGCGGGCGAGCCGCACCAGGACGCCTTCGGCATCACGGTCTCCCCGGCAGGACAACGGGTCTGGCTCGGCAACGACAACGGCCCCGGCTGGGACCTGTCGATCTGACCGGGGTTTGCGACACCTCGGCACCCGAACCGGTGCCCCGGAAGTCGGCCCCACCGACTTCCCGGCGCACCCACGACTCCGCCACCCGCCACGCCCTACCCGGTGCGGTCTGCCGGGCGCGGCCGACATCCGGCGAGCGCCCGTGCCACCGTCCCGCGCTCCTCGCCGTCGACCGGGTCGGGGAGCTCACCGGCGGTGACCAGGCCCGCCCAGGACTCCGCGGGCCGCGGGTGGCCGCACCCACCCGCGGCCGCAACGCGCGCACGGAAGGGTTCAGCAGCCGCCCGAGTTCGCCGAGCCCGAGCCTCCGGAGATCCACGGCGAGGAGGACGCCGGCGAGGGCTTGGGCCGCACGCTGCGCTTGGTGATCAGTTCGACCTCGACGCCGGCGGGGCCGAGCAGCACGGTCAGGGCCGCCTGCAGGCGCTCCGCGTCGGTGCCGGCGGGCGGCTTCCACACCACCTGCCCGCCGGTGAAGTCCAGCCGTCCGACGAGCGTCTCCTCGGCCGGTGCGCGATCGCCCTCGTAGGGCTCCATGATGCTGTGCACCAGCCGGACGGCGGGCAGCTCGGTCAGCGGCCGCCAGTCGTCGGGGCGACCGCCCCGGACCAACCGGTAGCGCTCCGCCACCTCGGGCGGGGCGAACTCGATCCGGTGGACGGTGGTCACTTCCATCCGGGCGATCACCGGGACGGCAAGCAGGTACTCGACCCCCACGATCACCCCGACCACCGCGGCGACGGTGCCCCCGGCCGCGCCGAGGATCCACAGGACGAACGCCACCGTGAAGGTCGGCGCGAAGAGCACCAGCGGCGCCTTCAGCGCGCTCCCGACGGCCGTCAGGCAGTACAGCAGCGCACTGCGCCGGGTGCCGCCGCCCGCGCGCAGGACGATGTCGGTCGAGGAGGGGCCGGTGCGCAGGACATCCAGAGCCATGCCAGGAGCGTAGGACTGCCGAACAGGACCGGCCAGAGCCTCGACGCGGCCAATGTGCCTGGTACCCACAGCGGCTGATCATGCATCAGTCCGAGGAGACCGGTCCCGGCCGGAGCAGGCTCACCCCGACCCGGGCGAGCGCGCGCACGGGACCGGTCAGGCGGTCAGGCGGTCAGGCGGTCAGGCGGTCAGGCGGTCAGGCGGTCAGGCGGTCAGGCGGTCAGGGCGACGATGATGCTCCAGTCGGGGCTCAGGCCGCCCTCGGCCAGTTCGGTGAAGATGCCCTCGGTGTCGACCCGGCCGGTGGCGATCACGCCGTTGTCGGACCGGTAGAACAGTGCTTCCTCCCCTTCCGGCACGATGTGCGTCCACCCGTCGGAGAGCCGACCCTCGGCCAGCTCCGTGAAGATCCCGTCGGTGTCGATCCGCCCGGTGGCGATCACCCCGTTGTCGGACCGGTAGAACAACTCGGCTCCCAGGGGAGTGATGCGGGTCCACCCGTTGGACAGCCGGCCCTCGGCCAACTCCGTGAAGATCCCGTTCGTGTCCAGGTCCCCGGTGGCGATCACCCCGCTGTCCGACCGGTAGAACAACAGCACCCGCCCCACCGGCACGATGTGCGTCCACCCCTTGGACAGCCGGCCCTCGGCCAGCTCCGTGAAGATCCCGTTCGTGTCGATCCGCCCGGTGGCGATCACCCCGCTGTCCGACCGGTAGAACAGCAACTCCCGCCCCACCGGCACGATGTGCGTCCACCCGTTGGACAGCCGGCCCTCGGCCAGCTCCGTGAAGATCCCGTTCGTGTCGAGACGGCCCGTCGCGATCACCCCGTCACCGGCCCGGTAGAACAGCAGCTCCCGCCCGATGGGCACGATGTGCGTCCACTTCGGGGAGAGCTTTCCGTCCGCCAGGCCGGTGAAGATGCCGTCGGTACTCAGTCTTCCCGTCGCTATCAGGCCGTCGTTCGCCCGGTAGAAGAGCATTTCCCTGGACATGCTTCCTCCTCAGTCGCAGGGACCGGGGCCGTCGCGTCCCTCGGGTGCGCGCGGCCACCGTCGGGTCGGTCCCGTGCCGACCAGCTCTCTCCACGCTACGCGCACGAACATGTGGATGTCACCAGCCCATGGCCCGGCCGAACGCCTTTGAAGGGTCAACTTTCCGACTGCGGAGCGTACTTACGGCGACGGTGCGTCATCGCCGCGACGCCGAAGGGCCCGGGCACTGTGACGTCCGGCTCCCTCGCCCACGGCCGCACCAGGCCACCCCGACCACCCCGGCCACCGACCACCGGCCACCGACCACCCCGGCCACCCCGGCCACCCCGGCCACCCCGGCCACCGACCACCGGCCACCGACCACCCCGGCCACCCCGGCCACCCGGTCACCGACGACGCGCAGGAAGTCGACCTCACCGACTTCCTGCGCGCGCAGCAGCTGTTCGGCTGGGCCGCCGGCCCGCAGCGGACAGGCCGCGGGCCGCCGTACCGTCAGGAACCACCGGCGTAGGCCCGCGCCCGCGACCGCGCCCACGCCCGCGCCCCCACCGGCACTCGACGAGCCGCCCGCAAGCGGCACCGGCACGGCGCCCGCCTACCGCTGAAGCCATCCACAGGGCGGGTGCCCTGCGGGGACCCGGCGGGCCGGCGGCCCGACGGGCTTCACCGCTACGCCGTCCCGGAAGGCGCGGCCCACCAGGTCGAGGGCGTCGCGACCGTGTAACCCAGCGACTCGTACAGCGGCCTGCCCAGCTTCGAGGCGGTGAGCGTGGCCGGCAGGTCCGCCAGGTGGGCGAGGGCTCCGAGCATCACGGCCCGGCCCACCCCACGCGAGCGGAACGCCGACGACGTGGCGACCCAGTAGTGGCTGCCGACGCCGTCGGCCACGACGCTGACGCAGGCTCCCGCGGCCGCACCGTCGAGCGAGGCGACGAACACGTCCACGCCCGGCTGTTCGATCAGCGCCGTCGGGAACAGCTCGCCGGGGCGGTAGGGCTCGAATCGGTCCAGTTCGAAGCCCTCGATCACGACCCGCTCGGCTGTCTGGAGGTCCTCGGGCCGCCGTACCCGGGTCACGTCGAGGGCCGGTTCGCCGACGGGCCCGGGCAGGCGCAGCATGATCGGCATCTGCCAGTTGCGCATGCCCAGGTGGCTCAGGTCGGTCGCGCTGAACGGATCCTCGACGTTCACCGCCCCCGCGGCCCCGCGCACCAGTTCGCCCACCTCGGCCAGTTCGCCGGGGTCGAGGTCGGGCTCCTGGACCAGGATCCGCAGGCCCGCGCGCTCGTCGCCGTCGACCGCGAGGAATCCGCGGCGCCGGATCACCTCGTGTCCCCGGCTCCGACCGGTCGCGGCCCAGAAGGCGGCGGAGTTGCGGGCCTGGCTGGTCGGCGCCTCGGCCGGGGACAGGGGCTGGTCGGTCGCAGTGGATCCTGTTGTCATTGTGCCTACGGTAGTACGAAATTGACTTGTCGTATGGGCCAATTCGCCGCAAGCCGGCTGGGCCACCCCGGGGCCGCCGATGACGGCGGGCCCGCACGCTCCACGCGTCCGGGCCCGCCGAGAACCGCTTGCGGCACCGTCAGTGCGCGGCGGTCTCCCAGTTGGCGCCGACGCCGACCGAGACGTCCAGCGGGGCGCGCAGCGGGTAGGCGCCCGCCATCTGCTCGCGGACCACGGCCTCCACCCGCTCGCGCTCGCCCGGGACCAGCTCCAGGACGATTTCGTCGTGCACCTGGAGCAGCATCCGGGAGGTGAGGCCGGCCGCGCGCAGCGCCTCGTCCACCCGGAGCATGGCGATCTTGACGATGTCGGCGGCCGAGCCCTGGATCGGGGCGTTGAGGGCCATCCGCTCGGCCATCTCGCGGCGCTGGCGGTTGTCGCTGTTGAGGTCCGGCAGGTACCGGCGGCGGCCGAGCAGGGTCTCGGTGTACCCCGTCGCGCGGGCCTCGTCGACGACCCGGCGCAGGTAGTCCCGGACGCCGCCGAAGCGCTCGAAGTAGGTGTCCATGAGGCCCTGTGCCTCGGCGGGCTTGATGCCGAGCTGCTGCGAGAGCCCGTACGCGGACAGCCCGTACGCCAGGCCGTAGGACATCGCCTTGATCTTGCGGCGCATCTCGGCGTCGACCGCGGCGCCCGGCACCTCGAAGACCTGGGAGGCGACGGTGGTGTGCAGGTCCTCGCCGGAGGCGAAGGCCTCGATCAGCGCCTCGTCCTCGGACAGGTGCGCCATGATCCGCAGCTCGATCTGCGAGTAGTCGGCGGTGAGCAGCGTCTCGTAGCCCTGGCCGACGACGAAGGCGCGGCGGATGGCGCGGCCCTCCTCGGTGCGGACCGGGATGTTCTGCAGGTTCGGGTCCTGCGAGGAGAGCCGGCCGGTGGCGGCGACCATCTGGTTGAAGGTGGTGTGGATCCGGCCCTTGGGCGAGACGGTCTTGAGCAGGCCCTCGACGGTGGTGCGCAGCTTGGCCTGGTCGCGGTGGCGCAGCAGGATGACGGGCAGCTCGTTGTCGGTCTGGGTGGCCAGCCAGGTGAGCGCGTCGGCGTCGGTGGTGTAGCCGGTCTTGATCTTCTTGGTCTTGGGGAGCGCGAGCTCGCCGAAGAGGATCTCCTGGAGCTGCTTGGGCGAGCCGAGGTTGAACTCGTGCCCGGCGGCGGCGTGCGCCTCCTCGACGCAGCGCTGGATCTCGGCGGCGAACTGCGCCTCCAGCGTGGTGAGCCACTCGCGGTCGGCGGCGATGCCGTAGCGCTCCATGCGGGCGAGCAGGGCGGCGATGGGCAGTTCCATGTCGCGCATCAGCCCGGTGGCGCCGACCTCGGCGAGGCGGGTGTCGAAGAGCGCGGCGAGGTCGAGCACGGCGCGGGCCTGGAGCATCAGCGAGCGGGCGGCCGCGGTCTCGTCCTCCTCCGGCGCGTCGAAGGCGAGTTGGCCGCTCTCGGTGGCGGGGGCCGGGGTGAGCGAGCGGGCCAGGTACTCCTCGGCGAGCACCTCCAGGGTGAAGGTGCGGCGGCCGGGCTTCTCCAGGTAGGCGGCGAGCGCGGTGTCGGCGACGACGCCCCCGACCGTCCAGCCGCGCTCGGCGAAGGCGCGCATGACCTGCTTGGCGATGTGCAGGGCCTTGGGTGCGGTGGTGTCGGCGAGCCAGCCGGCGAAGGCCTGCTCGTCCTCCTCGGCGAGCAGCGCCGGGTCGAACCAGGCGGCGGTCTCCCCGGCGGCGAGGGCCACTTCGGTGACCTCGCCGGTGCCGAGCGCCCACTGGTAGACGGCGGCGAGCGCGACCGTGGTCTTGCCGTCGGAGGCGTGCTCGCGCAGCCAGGCGGCCAGGGTGCCCGGGTCGGTGAGCAGTTCGCCGTCCACCTCGACGCCGGGGGCGAGTTCGGCTTCGGCGGCGGTCTCGCCGGCGGCCGGGTCGATGCCGTGGACGCGGTCGCGGAAGTTGGCGTTGCGGAACTCCAGCGAGTCCATCAGGGTGCCGACGGCGGCCCTGTCGAACGGTGCGCGGGCCAGGTCGGCGACGCCGAGCGGGAGTTCGACGTCGCGGACCAGCTCGGTGAGGACGCGGTTGCGCTTGACCGAGTCGAGGTGGTCGCGCAGCTTCTCGCCGATCTTGCCCTTCACCTCGTCGGCGCGGGCGACGAGTTCGTCGAAGGAGCCGAACTGGTTGACCCACTTGGCGGCGGTCTTCTCGCCGACGCCGGGGATGCCGGGCAGGTTGTCGGACGGGTCGCCGCGCAGCGCGGCGAGGTCCGGGTACTGGCGCGGGGTGACGCCGTACTTCTCGGTGACCTTCTCCGGGGTGAAGCGGGTCAGCTCGGAGACGCCCTTGGTCGGGTAGAGGACGGTGACGTGGTCGGTGACCAGCTGGAGCGAGTCGCGGTCGCCGGTGACGATGTCGACGTCGTAGCCGGCCGCCTCGGCGGCGGTGGCCAGGGTGGCGATGATGTCGTCGGCCTCGAAGCCCTCGGCGGTCAGCCGGGGGATGCTCATGGCGTCGAGCAGTTCGCCGATCAGGCCGATCTGGCTGCGGAACTCGTCGGGGGTCTTGGCGCGGTTGGCCTTGTAGTCGGGGAACTCGACGGAGCGGAACGTCTGCCGGGAGAGGTCGAAGGCGACGGCGACGTGGGTGGGCTGCTCGTCGCGGACGGTGTTGGCGAGCATCGACGCGAAGCCGTAGACCGCGTTGGTGGGCTGCCCGGTGGAGGTGTTGAAGTTCTCCACGGGCAGGGCGTAGAAGGCCCGGTAGGCCATCGAGTGCCCGTCGAGCAGCATCAGCCGGGGCCGCGGGCCGGCCCCGCCGCCACCCGTCGCGCCCTTGTCCGTACTCTGCGTAGCCACGTCAACGTCCGTTCCTGCCGATTCCACTACCGGCCACCGATCCTATGGCCCGGCACCGACAAAAGGGGCACGCCGCCGGCGGGCCCGGGCACCGCGGCGGCGGGGCGGCGAAGGTGCCCGCCCGGGCGTCCGCCGGGGCCGCCACGCCAGCCCCGGCCGCGCGCGGTACCGCCGAGTAGGACGGTCGTACGATCACAGGCAGCACGCCCCGTGACCCCCGAGCGGCAGGAGTTCCCCCATGGCCGATGCGGCCCCCGACACCGCCCCCGTCCTGAAGGTCCCGCAGGACGTCCTGGACCACTTCGCCAAGCTCGGCGTGAGCCCGGAGACCTTCTCCGGCGGCGACCTCGGCGAGAAGCTCGGCATCCGGATCGTCGAGGCCTCCGGCGACCGCGTGGTCGGCACCATGCCGGTGGAGGGCAACCAGCAGCCGTACGGACTGCTGCACGGCGGCGCGTCCGCGGCCCTGGCGGAGACGCTGGGCTCGATCGGGGCGATGCTGCACGCCGGCCCCGGCCGGTACGCGGTCGGCGTGGACCTCAACGCGACCCACCACCGCTCGGCGACGTCCGGCCTGGTCACCGGGGTGGCGACGGCCGTGTTCAAGGGCCGCACCGCCGCCACCTACGAGATCGCGGTCACCGACGACACCGGCAAGCGGGTCACCAGCTGCCGGCTGACCTGCATGTTGCGCGACCTCTGACGTCCCGGTCGGCGCCGCGGCGCCCCACCCGTCACAGCAGGTGCAGCCGGCCCCACCGGTAACGTCCCTACCGTCGAAGCAAGTTCAGTCAAGACGACATCAAGTCCCTTTACCGCCCCCTTGTTTGACCATCCGCCACTCTGGGCAGGCGTTGGTCTGGACAAGGGGGCGGTTCGCATGTCCGGCGGGGGCCGACGCGTTCCCGACCCTTGTAACGCTGCGTAACAAGCAGGAAATCCGAGCAAAACCCGACCCCGAGCGCTCCCGGGGCCCCGGGGTCGCTTGACCGTGCTCTTCTCGTCCGCAATCCGGACGCTACCGGTCGAAACATGGGAATCGGACTTGGCTGTTCGATTATCGGTGACGCCAGCCGCAACCCCCATTTCCGGCCCTTACATCGCCCTACCAGCGCGTAAACGCCCGAAAGGGCCGGATCGATCGAGCCGAAACGACCACATGGTGAGACAACTGCTCCGTGTGCTCATAACAAGAGAATCACAGCCTGCTCGCAGCACTGCCCGAGCCGCCCAACGGCATCTAGAGTCACGGCCAGTCACCGCGCCATCCGAATGGGCCTGGCCCTCCGCGCACTCCGGCTCCCGCCACTCCGGCGCGGGCGCATCCCGAACCGAAGGGGACCCTCGTGCGTCACCGTTCAGCAGTTGTCGTGAGCATTGCCGTGATCGCCGCCCTCAGCCTCAGCGCCTGCGGCTCTCGCGGTGACAAGAAGTCCGGCGACGGGGGCAGCGGCGGCGGCTCCGCCACCACCGTCACCATCGGCATCGACGCCCCGCTCACCGGCGACCTCTCCGCCATCGGCCTCGGCATCCGCAACTCCGTCGAACTCGCGGCGAAGAAGGCCAACGAGGCCAACGAGGTCCCCGGCGTCAAGTTCCAGATCAAGGCCCTGGACGACACCGCCAAGCCCGGCCCCGGCCAGCAGAACGCCACCCAGCTGGTCGGCGACACCAGCGTCGTCGGCGTCGTCGGCCCGCTCAACTCCAGCGTCGCCCAGTCGATGCAGCAGATCTTCGCCGACGCCAACCTGGTCGAGATCTCCCCCGCCAACACCGGCGTCGCCCTCAGCCAGGGCGAGAAGTGGGCCAGCGGCGAGAAGAAGCGTCCCTTCAAGACCTACTTCCGCACCGCCACCACCGACGCCGTCCAGGGCCCCTTCGCCGCCCAGTACCTCGCCAAGGACGCCAAGAAGTCCAAGGTCTTCCTCATCGACGACCAGAAGACCTACGGCGCCGGCCTGGCCGCCACCTTCAAGGCCGAGTTCGTCAAGCAGGGCGGCTCCATCGTCGGCGAGGAGCACGTCAACCCCGACGACCGCGACTTCGCCGCCATCGTCACCAAGGTCAAGAGCTCCGGCGCCGAGGCCGTCTACTACGGCGGCGAGTACCCCGCGGCCGGCCCGCTCTCCCTCCAGCTCAAGGAGGCCGGCGTCGCCATCCCGCTGATGGGCGGCGACGGCATGCAGAGCGCCGACTTCATCAAGCTCAACCCGAAGAGCGCCGGCGACCTCGCCACCGCCGTCGGCGGCGCCGTCGAGAAGCTCCCGACCGCCGCGAAGTTCATCGCCGACTACAAGGCCGCCGGTTACAAGGACGCCTACGAGACCTACGGCGGCTACTCCTACGACAGCGGCTGGGCCATCATCCAGGCCGTCAAGGCCGTCGTCGCCGCCAACAACGGCAAGCTCCCGGCCAACCCCCGCGCCGCCGTCGTCGACGCCGTCCAGAAGGTCTCCTTCGACGGCGTGACCGGCAAGGTCTCCTTCGACGAGTTCGGTGACACCACCAACAAGCAGCTCACCGTCTACGCCGTCAAGGACGGCAAGTGGGACGTGGAGAAGACCGGCACCTTCGAGGGCTGACCCACCACCGGACCCGGCCCACCGAACCACCCACCCGGATCCGGCACCACCGAACCACCCAGCGCGCGGGGGCGCCACGAGTGCCCCCGCGCGCCCCCACATCCACCACCCACGCGGACACCCCCGAACGCACTACGGAGGCCCAGCGGTGCACGACCTACCGCAGCAGCTGGCCAACGGCCTGATCCTCGGCGCCCTCTACGGGCTCGTCGCGATCGGCTACACGATGGTCTACGGCATCGTCCAGCTCATCAACTTCGCCCACGGCGAGATCGTCATGGTCGGCGGCTTCGGCGCCCTGACCGCCTACCTCGCCCTCCCCGGCGGCACCACCCTCTGGCTGGCCCTACCGCTGATGCTGATCGCCGGCGTCCTGGTCTCCACCCTCACCGCCGTCGCCGCCGAGCGGTTCGCCTACCGCCCCCTGCGCAACGCGCCCCGGCTCGCCCCGCTGATCACCGCGATCGGGCTGTCCATCTTCCTCCAGCAGCTCGTCTTCTCCTTCTACCCCGACGCCAAGAAGGCCCGGGTCTTCCCCAAGATCCCCGGCGACCCGTTCAGCCTCGGCTCCGTCACCATCCAGCGCAGCGACCTCTTCCTGATCATCGCCGCCCCGCTCTGCATGCTCGCCCTGGGCTGGTTCGTCACCCGCACCCGCTCCGGCCGCGCCATGCAGGCCACCAGCCAGGACCCGGACACCGCCAAGCTGATGGGCATCGACACCGACCGCATCATCGTCATGGCCTTCGCCATCGGCGCCGCGTTCGCCGCCGTCGCCGCCATCGCCTACGGCCTGCGCAGCGGCCAGGTCGACTTCCGGATGGGCTTCATCCTCGGCCTCAAGGCCTTCACCGCCGCCGTCCTCGGCGGCATCGGCAACATCTACGGAGCCATGCTCGGTGGCCTCGCCCTCGGCCTCGCCGAAGCCCTCGCCACCGGATACATCCAGCACCTGCCCGGCATGCACCTCTTCGGGGGCGGCGCCTGGAAGGACGTCTGGGCCTTCGTACTCCTCATCCTCGTGCTCCTCGTCCGGCCCCAAGGCCTGCTCGGCGAGCGCGTCGCGGACAGGGCGTGACCACCATGACCACCACGACCACCGAGACCACCCCGGTCATCCCCCTGCCGGCCCGCGCCGCCGCGGCCCTCACCGGCCTCGGCGCCCTCGCCACCGCCGCCTCCGCCGCCATGGCCTGGACCTGGACCTCCGACTTCCCCGGCGACCTCACCTACTACGGCTCCCCGGCCGGCCTCCAGTGGCTCGCCCTCGCGGCCGGCCTGCTCACCCTGGCCGTGCTGCTCGGCTCCCAGGGCGTCCGCGGCCTGCGCTGGGTCACCCCCGCCGGCAGCAACAACGCCGTCCTGTACGCCGCCACCGGCACCCTCGCCGTCAGCGCCTACTCGGTCGCCTCCATCGCCGTCGAACTCGACGGCCTCGTCAACCTCGAACCCGGCGGCTGGGTCCTCGCCGCCGGCGGCCTGCTCACCGTCCTCGGCGCCCTCGGCCTCCCGCTCGACCGGCGCACCGCCGTCCCGCTGCGGATCGTCGACAAGCGCCTCTTCCTGCTCGTCCCGGCCGCCCCCCTGGTCTGGTTCGGCGCCCACGCCGTCCCCGGCGACAAGCCCGTCGCCCCCGTCCTGACCGCCCTCGCCGGCGGCGTGGTCATCGCCACCGGCGCCGTCCTCCTCCTCCAGCTCGGCCACCTCGCCAACACCTGGCTGCGCCTCGGCAAGGTCGAGCGCCCGTTCGACGCCCCCCGCGCGCTGCCGTCCTGGGTCGAGGTCCTGGTCATCATCGTCGCCTTCGGGCTCGGCCTCTTCGCGATCACCTTCGGCATCGACACCGAGTACGGCGAACTCTTCATCGGCTGCCTGCTGTTCGCCGGCCCCACCCTCGCCGCCCTCACCAAGTCCGGCCTGATCGCCCGGCTGCGCGCACTGACCGTCAAGCACCGCCCGGTCACCACCGGCGCGGCGTTCGCCGCCGCCGCGAGCTTCCCCTTCACCCAGAACAGCGACCAGTACACCTCGGTCGCCACCAACATCCTGATCTTCGCCACCGTCGCCCTCGGCCTCAACATCGTCGTCGGCCTGGCCGGCCTGCTCGACCTCGGGTACGTCGCCTTCCTCGGCGTCGGCGCCTACGCCGCCGCCCTGGTCTCCGGCTCCCCCGCCTCGCCCATCCACGTCCAGTTCCCGTTCTGGGCCGCGATGCTCACCGGCGCCGCCGTCTCCATGGTCTTCGGCGTCCTCATCGGCGCCCCCACCCTGCGGCTGCGCGGCGACTACCTCGCCATCGTCACCCTCGGGTTCGGCGAGATCTTCCGCATCACCATGCTCAACCTCAACGGCACCACCGGCCCCAAGATCACCAACGGCTCCAACGGCATCCCGCGGATCCCCGACCTGGAGATCCTCGGCTTCGACCTCGGCAAGCCCCACACCGTCGCCGGCATCGAACTCGGCCGCTTCTCCAACTACTACCTGCTGATGCTGCTCGTCACCGCCCTGGTCGTGCTCGTCTTCGCCCGGGTCGGCAACTCCCGCATCGGCCGCGCCTGGGTCGCCATCCGCGAGGACGAGACCGCCGCCGAGGCCATGGGCATCAACGGCTTCCGCCTCAAGCTCCTCGCCTTCGCCCTCGGCGCCTGCCTCGCCGGCCTCGCCGGCACCGTCCAGGCCCACGTCAGCTACACCGTCACCCCCGACCAGTACACCTTCGCCGAGGCCCTCCCGCCCAACTCCGCCTTCCTGCTCGCCGCCGTCATCCTCGGCGGCATGGGCACCATCAGCGGACCGCTGGCCGGCGCCACCCTCCTCTTCCTCATCCCGAAGAAGCTCGAATTCCTCGCCGACTACCAGCTCCTCGCATTCGGCGCCGCCCTCATCATCCTGATGCGCGTCCGCCCCGAGGGCCTCATCCCCAACCGGCGCCAGCAGCTGGAGTACCACGAGGCCGCCATCCCGGCCCAGCCCACCGGCGAGCCGACCGCACTCACCAAGGCAGGGGCGTGACCGACCCGATGACCACCACCGCCGCACCCCTGCTCGAAGTCACCGGCGTCACCATGCGCTTCGGCGGCCTCACCGCCGTCAACGACGTCTCCCTCACCGTCGGTGAGGGCGAGATCATCGGCCTCATCGGCCCCAACGGCGCCGGCAAGACCACCTTCTTCAACTGCCTCACCGGCCTGTACGTCCCCACCGAGGGCACCGTCCGCTACCGCGACGTCCAACTGCCCCCCAAGCCCCACCTCGTCACCCAGGCCGGCATCGCCCGCACCTTCCAGAACATCCGGCTCTTCGCCAACATGACCGTCCTGGAGAACGTCCTCGTCGGCCGCCACAGCCGCACCAAGGAAGGCATCTTCTCCGCCATCCTCCGCTTGCCCGGCTACCACCGCGCCGAAGCCGAGAGCCGCGCCAAGGCCATGGAGCTCCTGGAGTTCACCGGCCTCGCCGCCAAGGCCGACCACCTCGCCCGCAACCTCCCCTACGGCGAGCAGCGCAAGCTGGAGATCGCCCGCGCCCTCGCCTCCGACCCCGGCCTGCTCCTCCTCGACGAGCCCACCGCCGGCATGAACCCCCAGGAGACCCGCGCCGCCGAGGAACTCGTCTTCGCCATCCGGGACAAGGGCATCTCCATCCTCGTCATCGAGCACGACATGCGCTTCATCTTCAACCTCTGCGACCGCACCGCCGTGCTCGTCCAGGGCCAGAAGATCGTCGAGGGCGACCGCGAGACCGTCCAGAACGACGAGCGCGTCATCACCGCCTACCTCGGCGCCCCGCTCGACGACACCACCCCTCCCGAGGACGCCGCCCCGGCAGCACCGGAGACCGTTACGGAGAACGACCAGTGACCGCACTCCTCGAGGTCGAGGACCTCCGCGTCGCCTACGGCAAGATCGAAGCCGTCAAGGGCATCAGCTTCACCGTCAACCAGGGCGAGGTCACCACCCTCATCGGCACCAACGGCGCCGGCAAGACCACCACCCTGCGAACCCTCTCCGGCCTCCTCAAGCCCACCTCCGGACGCATCACCTTCGACGGCCAGGACCTCTCCACCGTCCCCGCCCACAAGATCGTCGCCCTCGGCCTCGCCCACTCCCCCGAAGGCCGGCACATCTTCCCCCGCATGACCATCGAGGAGAACCTCCTCCTCGGCGCCTTCCTGCGCACCGACACCGCCGGCATCACCGCCGACGTCGAACGCGCCTACAGCCTCTTCCCCATCCTCGGCGAACGCCGCAAGCAGGCCGCCGGCACCCTCTCCGGCGGCGAACAGCAGATGCTCGCCATGGGCCGGGCCCTGATGTCCCAGCCCAAGCTGCTCATGCTGGACGAACCCTCCATGGGCCTCTCCCCGCTGATGATGCAGAAGATCATGGCGACCATCATCGAGCTCAAGGCCGGCGGCACCACCATCCTCCTGGTCGAGCAGAACGCCCAGGCCGCCCTCTCCCTGTCCGACCGCGGCTACGTCATGGAGACCGGCCGCGTCGTCCTCTCCGGCACCGGCGCGGACCTCCTCCACGACGAGTCCGTCCGCAAGGCCTACCTCGGCGAGGACTGACCCCCACCACGCACGAAGGGCCCGGCAGATCCCCTGCCGGGCCCTTCCTGGCTGTGCGACCTACTCGGGCGCGCCCTCTTCCGCCTTCTTGCGGTCCTGGGCCTCGCCCTCCTCGATGACCGCCTCGGCCACCGCCGCCATCGTCATCCGCCGGTCCATCGACGTCTTCTGGATCCACCGGAACGCGGCCGGCTCGTTCAGCCCGAACTTCGTCTGCAGCACGCCCTTCGCCCGGTCCACCAGCTTCCGGGTCTCCAGCCGCTGGGTGAGATCCCCGATCTCCTTCTCCAGCGCCCGCATCTCGGTGTACCGCGACACCGCCATCTCGATCGCCGGCACCAGGTCCGACTTCGAGAACGGCTTCACGATGTACGCCATCGCCCCGGCGTCCCGCGCCCGGTCCACCAGCTCCCGCTGCGAGAACGCGGTCAGCATCAGCACCGGAGCCAGGTGCTTCTCGTGGATCTGCTCGGCGGCCGACAGCCCGTCCAGAACCGGCATCTTCACGTCGAAGATCGCCAGGTCCGGCTTCAGCTCCTCCACGAGCTTCACCGCCGTCGCCCCGTCCCCCGCTTCGCCGACGACGGTGTACCCCTCCTCCTCCAGCATCTCCTTCAGATCGAGGCGGATCAGCGCCTCGTCCTCGGCGATCACGATCCGGGTGATCTGGGGCGTATCGGTCTCAAGCGGCTGTGCCTGCTCGTCGGCGGTGCTCACGGGGCTCCTAGTTCCGGCGGGGTACTGCATGCACGAGGGTACCTAGACACGGTATGTTTGGACTCAGCAGGGTCGGGGGGCAACCTTCGAATCCGTGGATGCCCCGGTAGCCCAGTGGTTAGAGGCACGGCGCTCAAACCGCCGACAGCGTGGGTTCGAATCCCACCCGGGGTACTTTTCCTTCAATTCCAAAGCCACTTAGGGCAGCCCGATCGTTGGCGATCTTCATTCGTTCGGGCGAGAACAAGCCTATTCGCCCGCACAGTCGGCGCATGGTGTTCAAAATCACCCGCATGCCACCCGCTCGACCCGCGAAGAAGCCGTCCTCCTCCTCCGCCAGGGCGTCCGCAATTCCGAGGTCTCCCGCCGCCTCGGAGTGCCCACGGGCACAGTCGGGTCGTGGAAGCACAAAGACCTCGCAAGACGCGGCAAACTGCCGGGCCGAAAGCGCTCCGCCTGCCCCCACTGCTACGGCGACGAGCTGAACCGCTCCGCCTACGCCTACCTCCTCGGCCTGTACCTCGGCGACGGCCACATCCTGCTGCCCAACGAGTACCGCAGGACCCAGAGCCTCCAGATCACCTGCGACGACAAGTGGCCGGGCGTCATGAATTCCGCCGAGCAGGCCATGCGTCAGGTCCTCCCCAACAACACGCCCTGCAGGGTACGACGCATCGGGTGCCACGACGTCAAGGTCTACTCGAACCACCTCACGTGCCTGTTCCCGCAGCACGGCCCCGGCAGGAAGCACGAGCGCACCATAGCCCTGGCGCCCTGGCAGCAGGAGATCGTGGACGCCCACCCCTGGGAGTTCCTGCGCGGTCTGATCCACTCCGACGGCTGCCGCATCACCAACTGGGCCACCCACACGGTGGCCGGCATCACCAAGCGCTACGAGTACCCGCGGTACTTCTTCACCAACACGTCGACCGACATCATCGGCCTCTTCACCGCCACCCTCGACGCCGTCGGCGTCCGGTGGAAGCACGCTTCCCGGTCCAACGGCGGCTTCAACATCTCCGTCGCCCGCAAGGAGTCCGTCGCCCTCATGGACGTCCACATCGGCCCGAAGTACTGACGGCGGCGCGGTCTTCGGCAGGACCGCGCCGCCCGAGGGGCATCAGGCGTCCAGCGTCCCCACGTGGTGGACGCGGACGAGGTTGGTGGAGCCGGCGAGGCCGGGGGGTGAGCCCGCGGTGATGACGACGATGTCGCCCTTCTGGCAGCGGCCGAGCGACAGCAGGGCCGCGTCGACCTGTTCGACCATCTGGTCCGTGGTCGGGGCGAACGGGCCGAGGAAGGTCTCCACGCCCCAGGTGAGGGCGAGTTGGCTCCGGACGGCCGGTTCGTAGGTGAAGGCGAGGACCGGGATGGGTGAGCGGTAGCGGGTCAGGCGGCGGGCGGTGTCGCCGGACTGGGTGAAGGCGATGAGGTACTTGGCGTGCAGGAAGTCGCCGATCTCGGCGGCGGCGCGGGCGACGGCGCCGCCCTGGGTGCGCGGCTTGCTGCCGGTGGTCAGCGGGGGCAGGCCGGCGGCGAGGATGTCGTTCTCGGCGGCTTCGATGATCCGGCTCATGGTCTTGACCGTCTCGACGGGGTACTTGCCGACCGAGGTCTCCCCGGAGAGCATCACCGCGTCGGTGCCGTCGAGGACGGCGTTGGCGACGTCGGAGGCCTCGGCGCGGGTCGGCCGGGAGGCGTTGATCATCGAGTCGAGCATCTGGGTGGCGACGATGACCGGTTTGGCGTTGCGCCGGGCGAGCTTGATGGCGCGCTTCTGGACCAGCGGGACCTGTTCGAGGGGCATCTCCACGCCCAGGTCGCCGCGGGCCACCATGATGCCGTCGAAGGCGTCGACGACGGATTCGAGGTTCTTCACCGCCTGCGGCTTCTCGATCTTGGCGATGACCGGGACGAAGCGGCCCTCCTCGGCCATGACCCGGTGGACGTCCTCGATGTCGCGGCCGCTCCGGACGAAGGAGAGCGCGATCAGGTCGGCCCCGGTGCGCAGCGCCCACCGCAGGTCGGCGACGTCCTTGTCGCTGAGTGCGGGGACGGAGACGGCGACGCCGGGGAGGTTGAGGCCCTTGTGGTCGGAGACCAGGCCGCCTTCGATGACGAGGCAGCGCACGCGGGGGCCGTCGACGGCGACGACTTCCAGGGTGACGCGGCCGTCGTCGACGAGGATGCGTTCGCCGCGGCTGACGTCGGCCGCGAGTCCGGCGTAGGTGGTGCCGCAGATGTCCTTGTCCCCCACGACGCCCTTGTCGGTGGAGATGGTGAACTCGTCGCCGCGTTCGAGGAGTACCGGCCCGTGGGCGAAGGTGTCGAGGCGGATCTTCGGACCTTGAAGGTCGGCGAGGACGCCGACGCTCCGGCCGGTTTCGTCGGTGGCCTTGCGGACGCGGCGGTAGCGTTCCTCGTGTTCGGCGTGCGTGCCGTGGCTGAGGTTGAATCGGGCGATGTCCATACCGGCGTCGACCAGGGATTTGATCTGGTCGTACGAGTCGGTGGCGGGCCCGAGAGTGCAGACGATTTTTGCTCGGCGCATAGTGCTGAGACTAGGCATTACCGGCGCGTAACCACGAGGCGGGTCCGGTCCGCGGGATGACCTTTGCGGTAAGGCGAGTTGAACAATCTGACACACCCTCGGACCGGTGTGCGAACGGGCTCCTCCGGACCGGTCCGACCGCTCCCGTGACGGGCCGTCCGATGCGATTCCGTGAAGGGGTGTTCACCCTTCGTTCACCGCCTCTTCCGTTGGCGCTCCCCGCCCGGCGGGACGCTCGTCACCCCCGGGTGACGATCCGGAGGTGCCGGGTCACCACCCGGACGATGGAGCGACGCGGACGAAGTCGCTGACGAGGGGGAGGCGTTCGGCATGAGACGCGGAGGCGTTCTGGGGGTGGTGGCGACCTTGGCCCTGTTGGGCTGGGTCGCCTACGCGCTGATCCCCGACGACAGCGGGGCCGGGACCCCGGTGGTCACGGTCACGGGCCTGATCGGGTCGGAGAAGCGCGACTTCTTCGACAACCCCGATGTCAAGGCCGAGTTGAAGAAGCAGGGCCTGGAGGTCCGGGCGGACTCGACGGGCTCCTGGACGATGAGCGAGCAGGCGAGGAGCACCAAGGGGCTGGACTTCGCCTTTCCGGCGAGCGCCGCGCCGGCCCGGGAGATCCAGCGCAACTGGCAGCTGACGGACTCGCCGTTGGTGCCGTTCTACTCGCCGCTGGTGGTCGTGACGCACGAGTCGGCGGCGAAGGTCCTGAAGGAGAACCAGCTGGCGGACGTGGACGGCAAGGGCGTCTGGACGTTCCGCATGGACAAGTACGTGGCGGCACTGAAGTCCGGTCAGAAGTGGAAGGACCTGCAGGGCGCCGCGGAGCACCCGGAGCTGGCCGGACCGCTGTTCGTGTCCACCACGGACCCGGAGACGTCCTCCTCGGGCGCGATGTACCTGGCGCTGCTCTCGTACGTCGCGAACGGCAACCAGGTGGTCCAGGACGACGCCGGCGTCAACGCCGTCCGGGACGTGCTGGCGACCTCGAACGGCGTCCAGGGCATGCAGAAGATCAGCAGCGACGAGCCGTTCCGCGACTTCTTCGCCGGCGTCGGCACGCTGGTCTTCGCGTACGAGTCGCAGGCGGCCGCGCTGCCGCTGCGGGGCAAGGACACCGGGGACATGGTGGTGATGTACCCGGACACCACGATCCAGTCGGACCACACCCTGGTGGCCCGGACGGAGGCCGGCCGGAAGCTGGCCGACGCGCTGGAGAACGACGCGGTGCTGCGCGGTCTGGAGGCCCGGTTCGGTCTGCGCCCGCAGGCCGACCAGGAGGCCTTCTGGAACCTGATGAAGGACAAGAAGCCGGCCTTCGCGCACGACCTGCGCAACTCCGGGTTCAAGCAGGCCACGCTGCCCTCGCTGGACAACATGCTCAAGCTGACCGCCGCGGCGAAGGGTGGAAGCCCGAAGTGAACCTCCGTACGAAGCGCCGCAGCCGGCTCACCGCCGCGCTGGTGGCCGTCCTGGCGGCGGTGACCGCCTGCACGTCCTCCGGCGGCACGTCCGGGCCGAGGCCGTCGGACCCGCCGGCGGAGACCGCGAGGCCCGGGGTGCTGCGCGTCCTGGCCGGCAGCGAACTGCAGGACCTGGCACCGGTGCTGGAGGACGCCAGGAAGGCCACCGGGGTGACGGTGCAGTTCGCCTGGACGGGCACGCTGGACGGCGCGGACGCCGTCTCCTCGGGCCGGGCCGACGGCAAGTACGACGCGGTGTGGTTCCCGTCGAACCAGTACCTGCGCCTGGACCCGACCGGGAAGTCCAAGGTGCTGTCCGAGACGCCGGTGATGGTCTCGCCGGTGGCGATCGGGGTGCGCTCCTCGGTGCTCGGCGACCTGGGCTGGGGGGACGGCTCGAAGGTGACCTGGGCGCAGGTCGGTGACGCGGCCGCGGCCGGCAAACTGACGTACGGGATGGCCGACCCGTCGCGCTCCAACTCCGGCTTCTCCACGCTGGTGGCGGTCGCCTCGGCGTTCTCCGGGGCGGACGGGGCGCTGGCCGAGGCGGACGTGCAGAAGGCGGCGCCGCGGCTGAAGCAGTTCTTCACCGGCCAGAAGCTGACGTCCGGTTCCTCGGGCTGGCTGGCCCAGGCGTACACCCGGGCCGAGTCGGGCTCGGTGGGGGCGCTGGTGAACTACGAGTCGGTGCTGCTGTCGTTGAACCGGACGCTGCCGCCGCAGCAGCAGCTGACGGTGGTGCGCCCGGTGGACGGCGTGGTGTCGGCGGACTACCCGCTGTCGCTGCTGTCCTCCGCGGCGCCGGACCAGCGCGACGCCTTCCAGCGGCTGACCTCGTACCTGCTCAAGGACGAGGTGCAGAAGCGCATGTCCGAGGTGACGCTGCGCCGCCCGGCGACGGCGGGTGTGGCCCCGGCCGCCGGCCTGCCGACGGACCGCCGCCGGGAGCTGCCGTTCCCGGGGACGCGGGCGGTCGCGGACGGCCTGCTGGCCTCGTACCAGAACGAGCTGCGCCGCCCGTCCCGGACGGTGTACGTGCTGGACACCTCGGGTTCGATGGAGGGTTCGCGGATCGCGGCGCTGAAGACCGCGCTGAGCCGGCTGACGGGCGCGGACGACACCCGCGGGGTGCGCCGCTTCCGCAACCGCGAGGAGGTCACCCTGCTCTCCTTCGCCTCCGCGGTGAAGTGGGCGAAGACGCACGTGGTGCCGCCGTCCGGCAGCCAGCCCGGCCCGCAGGCGGAGCTGGCGGCGATCGACGCGGACGTGCAGTCGCTGTCGGCCTCGGGGGGCACCGCGCTGTACGACTCGCTGGAGGAGGCGTACCGGGTGATCGAGCGTCAGCAGGCGGCGGCGAACGACGACCGCTTCACGTCGATCGTGCTGATGACCGACGGGGAGAGCAACGCCGGCGCGACGGACGCCGACTTCAAGCGCTTCCACGACGCGCTGCCGGCCTGGGAGAAGTCGGTCCCGGTGTTCCCGATCAGGTTCGGCGAGGCGGCGGTGTCCCAGCTGCAGGGCGTCGCGGACCTCAGCGGCGGCAAGCTGTTCGACGGCTCGGGGTCGCTGGACGGGGCGTTCGAGGAGATCCGTGGCTACCAGTGACGGGCCCGGCCGGCGGGCGCTGCGGTACCTGAACTCGCCCAGGAACCTGGCCGGGCTCGGGGGCGGCGCCGTCGGGGTGGGGCTGCACTACCTCGGGCTCGGCGGGGACCTGTGGCTGGGGGTGGTGGCCGCCCTGTACGGGGTGGGTGCGCTGGTCGCCCCCGGCCGCGGGCCCGCCGGGCCGGGGGGCCCGGAGGGATCGGACGGCCCGAACGGTTCGAGGAGTCGGGAGGGCGCGGGCACCCCGGACGGACCGGAGGGCGGCTCCCCGGCCCCGGTGCCGCAGCCGGACCCGCAGCCGGTGCCGGCGCCGCAACCCGTGCCGGTGCCGGCACCGCAGCCCGACCCCGAACTGGAGGCGCTGGCCGCCTACCTGGACACCGTGCCGCTGCCGCCCTCCGCCGGGGTGGACGGCCTGCTGACGGCCCTGCGCGAGGCCGGCCCCGGTCCGGTGACGGAGCGGATCGTGCGGCACCGGCTGCCGCTCGCGGTGGCCGGCTACCTGCGGGCGCGGACCTGGCAGCCGTGGGCGGGCGCGGACGCCCCGGACCCTGCGGCCGAGCTCGGCCGTGAGGTGGTCCTGCTGAGCGCCGAACTGGTCTGATCCACGGGGCCGGGGAGGCCGGCGCCGGGAGGCTGACCCGAGACCCGACCCGCGGGGCCCGAGAACCCGACCCGCGAGGCCCGAGGACCCGGCCCGGAAGCCTGACCTGGGGTCCGACCCGGAACGGCTTCCGGGCCGGGCCCGTCCGGCCCCCCTACCACCCCCGTCCCCGCCCGCCGTCGTCACGAACGAGTCGCCAAGATCTCACCTCTTGGACAGGTCCGGGGGCTATCCAGCGACCCGGCCCGCACGGCACACTTCTACGCGCGTCCCTCTACGCGCGTCGACGCGATGACGCACACGCACTCACGTACACAAGTTGACGGTCCATCTGCCGTCGTTCCCACCCGGGAGAGTCGTCCATGCCCCTGAACCGCCGTGACTTCGTCACCCGGTCCGCCGCCACCGCCGCCGGCGCCGCCCTGGCCAGTGGTGCCGCCGCGGCCGCCGCCCCCTCCGCCGCGGCTGCCGAGCCGGACGTGGCGGCCGCCAAGGGCCAGCGCAAGCCCCGCAAGCAGGCCTTCACCGTCATGGGCACCACCGACCTGCACGGCCGGGTGCTCAACTGGGACTACTTCACCGACGCCGAGTACGTCGACAAGGCGCACAACGCGGTCGGCCTCGCCAAGATCTCCACCCTGGCCAACCAGGTGCGCGAGGAGAAGGGCTGGGACCGCTGCCTGCTCATCGACTCCGGTGACATCATCCAGGGCACCCAGCTGACCTACTACTACGCCCGGATCGAGCCGATCGCCACCGACGGCGACACCGTGCCGGACCACCCGATGGCCGTCGCCATGAACCTCATGGAGTACGACGCCGCCGCGCTCGGCAACCACGAGTTCAACTACGGCATCCCGACCGTGAAGGCCTTCGAGGACCAGCTGGAGTTCCCGCTGCTCGGCGCGAACGCGCTGCACGCGAAGAACGAGAAGCCGGCCTTCCCGCCGTACGTGATCAAGGAGCTGCACCTCGGCGAGGGCAAGTCGCTGAAGGTCGGCATCCTCGGCCTCACCAACCCGGGCATCGCGATCTGGGACAAGGCCAACGTCAGCGGCCAGATGGTCTTCCCCGGCATCGTGGAGACCGCCGCCAAGTACGTGCCCCGGATGAAGGCGGCGGGCGCCGACGTCATCGTGGTCTCGGCGCACTCCGGCATCGACGAGGCGACCACCTACGGCGACCAGCTGCCCTGGCCCGAGGACGCCTCGGGCGAGATGGCGGAGACCGTCCCGGACATCGACGCGGTGCTGGTGGGCCACACCCACAAGGAGGTCCCGCAGCGCCTGATCGTCAACAAGAAGACCGGCAAGACGGTCGTGCTCTCCGAGCCGCTCTGCTGGGGCCAGCGCCTGAGCTGCTTCGACTTCGAGGTCGAGTTCGCCAACGGCGCCTGGAAGGTCACCTCGGTCTCCTCGCGGGTGCTGAACTCCAACACCGTGCCGGAGAACCCGGAGATCACCAACGCGCTCACCGAGCAGCACAAGAAGGTCGTCGCGTACGTCAACCAGAACATCGGCACCAGCAAGATCGAGCTGTCGATCGCCGAGTCCCGTTTCAAGGCGACCCCGATCATCGACCTGATCGGCAGGGTCCAGGCCGACGCCGTCAAGGCCGCGCTGGCGGGCGGGCAGTACGCCAACCTGCCGGTGCTCGCCCAGGCCGCGCCGTTCAACCGCACCGCCCTGATCCCGTCCGGCCAGGTCAAGCTGCGCGACGCCGCCGGCCTCTACATCTACGAGAACACCCTGGAGGCCCGCGTCCTGACGGGCGCCCAGCTCAAGGACTACCTGGAGTTCTCGGCGAAGTACTACAACCAGCTCGCCGTGGGCGCACCGGTCGACAAGGACGCCCTGACCGGCGCCGAGGCCACCCCGGACTACAACTACGACTCGGTCTACGGCCTGACCTACGACATCGACGTCGCCCAGCCGAAGGGCTCGCGGATCGTCAACCTGTCGTTCCAGGGCAAGCCGATCGACCCCGCCGCCCAGTTCGTCCTGGCGGTCAACAACTACCGTGCCAACGGCGGCGGCAACTTCCCGCACGTGGCCAACGCCAAGCTGGTCTGGTCGAACTCCGACGAGATCCGCAACACCATGATCGCCTGGGTGAAGGCCAAGGGCGTCATCGACCCCGCCGACTTCTTCACCGACTCCTGGCGCCTCGTCCGCGCCGGCCAGCCGGTCTTCTGACCGACGCCCCCCGATGAGGCGCCGCCGGGCCCGTCCGCCCGGCGGCGCCTCGCCGCATCCGGCGCGGTGGAACAATGACGGCATGAGCGAGTTCCAGATCCCCGAGCGCCACGCCCGGCTGCTGGCGTACGCGCAGAGCCTGACGCCCCCGGCCGGGTGGAAGATCGAGATCTCCGGCGACGAGATCATCATGATGACCGGCCCTTCGGTCATCCACCAGCACAACATTCTGTTGGTCCGTGAGCAGATCGACGCACACCGCCCGTCCGACCTGATGCCGAGCGAGAACACCGACCTCGCCTCCCCGAACGTCGGCAAGCTCCGCAACCCCGACCTGACCTACATCCCGCGTTCGTTCGTCCAGCAAGGCGGCAACGAGGTGCCATCCGAGCAGGCTGCCATCGCGGTGGAGATCGTCTCCCCGTCGAATCCCGAGAACGACCTGGTCGGCAAGGTCCGCGACTACCCGCTGATGGACATCCCGCTGTACCTGGTGATCGACCCGCGCACCACCGCGATCACGCTCTACTCCGAGCCCTCCGCCACCGGCTACCACCAGCAGTGGAACGGCAAGTTCGGCGACCGGGTGCCGATCCCGTCTCCCTTCGACTTCGAGCTCACCACCGACGGTCTCGTCCGCTACCCGGCCTGAGCCGCTCACCCGGCGAGACGATCGGACATCCAGCGAAGACTGAAGGATATTCATCCGCTCACCCGCCCTCCCTATCGTTGAACACATCGCGAACGGCCCCACGGGGGGCCGGTGTTGACCGGACAGGGAGTGAGTGCGATGCGTGCGGTGGTGCAGCGTGAGGTCGGCGGGCCGGAGGTCCTGGAGGTCGCCGAGGTCGAGCGCCCCGAGCTGCTGAGCGGCGAGGTGCTGGTGCGGGTGAAGGCGGCCGGCGTGAACCCGGTGGACGTGGCGGTGCGGGCGGGCCTGTTCCCACTGCTCGGCGAGCCGCCGTTCACGGTGGGCTGGGACCTCTCCGGCGTGGTGGAGGAGGCCGCGCCCGGCGCCCGGTACCGGGTGGGCGAGGAGGTGTACGGGATGCCGTTCTTCCCGCGCGCCGCGAACGCCTACGCCGAGTACGTGGCCGCGCCGTCCCGCCAGCTGGCCCGCAAGCCGGCCTCGATCGACCACGAGCAGGCCGCCGCCCTGCCACTGGCCGCGCTGACCGCCTGGCAGGGCCTGGTGGACGCGGCGAAGATCGGCGAGGGGCAGCGGGTGCTGGTCCACCGGGCGGCGGGCGGCGTCGGCCACTTCGCCGTCCAGATCGCCAAGGCCCGCGGCGCGTACGTGATCGCGCTGGCGAGCGAGCCCAAGCACGGATTCCTCAGGGAGATCGGCGCCGACGAGGTCATCGACTACCGCACCACCGACTACACCGAGGCGGTCCGGGACGTCGACGTCGTCTTCGACTCCTCCTCCGAGAACACCCGCGCGCTGGAGGTGCTGAAGCCCGGCGGCGTCCTGGTGAGCATCATGGAACACCGCGACCGTGAGCTGGCCGCCGCGGTCGAGGCCGCCGGGCGCCGCTTCGCGGGGATCTCCGTCGAGCCCGACTACGCCGCGCTGGAGGCGATCGCCGCCCTGGTGGACGAGGGCCGGATCCGTCCGCACGTCGCGCAGGCCTTCCCGCTGGCCGAGGCCGGCCGGGCACACGCGCTGGTGGCCTCCGGTACCGTCCAGGGCAAGGTCGTCCTGAGCGTCGACTGACCGGCGACCCGACCGGCGACCCGACCGGTGGCCACGGAGAACGAGCGAGAACGAGCGGGCACTGGCGAGAACGAGCAAGGGGGACGGGCGTTGGACATCCTGACCGAGGCACTGGGCTCGATGCGGACGGCCTACCTGTCCTCCGTCCGCACCGAGGGCCGCGCCCCCTGGGCCCTGCGCCTGCCCCCGGTGCTCGGCGCCGGCTTCCACGTGGTGCTGTACGGCACCTGCTGGTTGATCCCGCTGGGCACCGGGGACGACGACGGGCGGCGGCACGACCCGGTGGCGCTCAGCCCCGGCGACATCGTCTTCCTGCGCGACGGCGGCGGTCACGTCCTCGCCGACCATCCCGACACCCCGCCGGTGGACTCGCACACCTGCCGGGTGGACGACGCCTCGCCGATCGGCACCCTCGCCCTGGGCGGCGACGGCGCCCGCACGAGTCTGCTGTGCGGCAACTACCACCTGGACCAGGGCCGCCCGCACCCGATGGTCCGCCAGCTGCCGGCCCTGATCCACCTGCCGACCCGGCACGGCCGCCACCCCGAACTGGCTGCCGCGGTGCAGCTGTTGGGCACCGAGCTGGAGAACCCTCGGATCGGTTCGGCGGGCATCGTCCCGGCGCTGATCGACGCGCTGCTGCTGTACATCCTGCGGGCCTGGTTCGAGGACCAGCCCGCCGCGGCGGCGGCCGGCTGGGCGGCGGCGCTGCGGGACGCCGCCGTCGCCCCGGCCCTGGCGGCGATCCACGGGGCGCCGGCGACGCCGTGGACGGTGGAGTCGCTGGCGGACCGGGCGGGCCTGTCCCGGGCCGCCTTCGCCCGCCGCTTCACCACGATGGTGGGCGAGCCGCCGATGGCGTACCTGACCCGTTGGCGGATGACCACGGCGGCCCGGCTGCTGCGCGAGTCGGAGGCGCCGCTGACCTCGGTGGCGGCGCAGACCGGCTACGGCTCGGAGTACGCCTTCGCGAAGGCGTTCAAGCGGGAGTTCGGGCAGGCCCCCGGCGGCTACCGCCGGGAGGCCCGGGCCGCATGACCTGCCCCCCGCTGCCGGCTCCCGGCCGCTGCCGACTCCCGGCCGGTGCATCCCGGCCGGGAGACACCGGCTAGAACGGGAAGACCGCCCGGCCGTGCTGCACCGAGATCCACTTCAGCGTGGTGAAGGCGTCCACCGTGGCCTCCCCGTTGAGCCGCCCGACGCCGGAGTTCTTCTCCCCGCCGAACGGCACGCCCGGCTCGTCGGCGATGGTCCCGCCGTTGACGTGGATCATGCCGGTCTCGATCCGCTGGGCGAGCCGCACGCCGCGTTCGAGGTCGGCGGTGTGCACCGCGCCGCTGAGTCCGAACGGCGTGTCGTTGGCGATCCGCACGGCCTCGTCCTCGCCGTCGAAGGGCACCAGCAGCACGACCGGGCCGAACAGTTCGCGCCGCAGGATCGGCGCGTCCTCGGGGAGGCCGGTGAGCACGGTCGGCGCCATCAGGGCGCCGGTGGTGGTGCCGCGCAGCAGTGCGGTGGCGCCGGCGGCGACCGCCTGGTCGATCTGGGCGGAGAGGGAGTCGGCCTGGACGGGGTTGATCAGCGGGCCGATGTGGGTGGCCGGGTCCCTCGGGTCGCCGACGGTGAGCGAGGCGACCTTGGCGACGAACTTCTCGGTGAACTCGGCTTCGACGGCGCGGTCGACGAGGACGCGGTTGGCGGACATGCAGACCTGGCCCTGGTGGACGAAGCGGCTGAACACCGCCGCGTCCACGGCGTAGTCGACGTCGGCGTCGTCCAGCACGATCAGGGCGCTGTTGCCGCCGAGTTCCAGGACGGACCGCTTGAAGTGGGCGGCGGCGACGGTGCCGACGTGCCGGCCGACCTTGTCGGAGCCGGTGAAGGAGATCACCTTGGGCACCGGGTGTTCGATGAAGCTGTCGCCGATCTCGGCGATGTCGGTGATCACGACGTTCAGCAGGCCGGGCGGCAGGCCCGCGTCCTCGAAGATCTTCGCGATCAGGCCGCCGCCGACCACCGGGGTCTCCTGGTGCGGCTTGAGGACCACGCCGTTGCCGAGGGCGAGCGCCGGGGCGACGGCCTTGAGCGCGAGGAACAGCGGGAAGTTGAACGGGCTGATCACGCCGACGACGCCGACCGGCAGCCGGTAGAGCCGGTTCTCCTTGCCCGGGGCGGGCGAGGGCAGCAGCCGGCCCTCGGCGGCCACGGACAGGTGCAGGCATTCCCGCAGCACGTCCTTGACCAGCGAGAGTTCGAAGCCGGCCTTCAGCGCGGTGCCGCCGAGTTCGGCCATGATCGCGGCGACGATCCCGGGCTCGCGCTCCTCGACCAGGCGCAGCGCGCGTTCGAAGACCAGGCGGCGCCGGTAGGGGTCGGTGGCGGCCCACCCCTTCTGGGCGTGCTCGGCGGCGCGGTAAGCCCGGTCGACCTCGGCGGTGGTGGCGACGGTGATGGTGGCGAGCTTGTCCCCGGTGTAGGGGTCGACGTCGACGATGTCCCAGGAGCCGTTGCCGCTGCACCATTCGCCGTCGATGTACTGCAGCGCCAACTCGGAGAAGTACGACATCTGATCCCTCTCGTGCACCCACCTGATGGGACATCATCGTACTGACGTGTCAAAGCTCCTGGCGTACGGCGTGCAGCAGGTCGCGGGTCCGTGCGGGGTCGAGGCTGTCGGCGACCAGGTCGTCCATCGCCTGCCGGTACTCGGCGACCTCGCCGGGTTTGTCGAGGTAGAGCGCGGTGGTGAACTGTTCCAGGTAGACGACGTCGGAGAGTTCCCGTTCGGCGAAGCCGAGCACGGTGAAGGCGCCGCTCTCGGCGGCGAGTCCGGCGTTGCCGAACGGCAGCACCTGCAGCCGCACGTTGGGGAGTTCGCCGAGTTCCAGCAGCCGGTCGAGTTGGCCGCGCATCAGCTCGGGCCCGCCCCAGGGGCGGCGCAGCGCGGCCTCGTCCAGCACGGCGACCAGGTGCGGGGCGCGTTCGCCGGTGAGGACGGCCTGGCGCTTGAGGCGTACGTCGACCCGGCGTTCGATCTCGTCGGGCGCGTGGTCGTGGCAGCCGGCGGTGACGACGGCCCGGGCGTAGTCGGCGGTCTGCAGGAGCCCGTGGACGAACTGGACCTCGTAGCTGCGGATCCGGGCGGCGGCCTCCTCCAGTCCGAGGTAGTTCTGGAACCAGCCGGGCAGGACGTCGCCGTACTCGTGCCACCAGGAGCTGGCGTTGGCGTCGCGGACCAGGCCGAGGACGGTGGCGCGTTCCTGCTCGGCGTCGACGCCGTAGAGGGTGAGCAGGTCGGCGACGTCGCGTTCCTTGAAGCCGACCCGGCCGAGTTCCATCCGGCTGATCTTGGATTCGGAGGCGCGGATCGAGTACCCGGCCTCCTCCCGGCTGACGCCCCTGGCCTCGCGGAGCTTGCGCAGCTGGGTGCCGAGCAGCAGACGTCGTACCGTCGCGCCCCCGCCTGCCTGAGTCGTGCCCATCGAAGTCACCCTCCGCACTCGCGCAGCCCCCCGGCCGTCGGCGGAAGTCTGCCACTTGGCACCGACGAACAACAGCCCGTCCCGGGAGGCTTTGCGGCGGCTGTGAGAAGCCTGTGGTTCCGCTGTGAGCCAACCCTCGGTGTACGGACGGTCGTCGCGCGCGCCGCACGCGGAGCCTCCCCTGCGGAGCTGCGGGAAAACGCGGGGACACCGGTTCGTTGTCTTCCCCGTCCCCTCCCGTTCGCCCTCCCGACACCGTCCCGCGGACGCGGCGGCGTCCGGCGGGACACCCGGTGGCGGCCTCCGGGGACGCGGCGGCGCCTTCCGGAGAACGCGACGGCGCCCGCCCTCCAACTGGTCGGGGAAGAGGGCAGGCGCCAGGAGACCGCGTTGGCCCGGCGACTCTGGCGGGGGCAGCGGGTTGAGCTCCCGGCGATGCGGCGCCGGGGGTTCAGGGGGGCCGGTCGGACCGTCAGACCACCAGGGGGCGGTCCGTGGGCCGGATCGGGGCGGGAAGCGGGGTCTTGCCGCCCAGGTACGTGTCCACCGCGGCAGCGGCCGAACGGCCTTCCGCGATGGCCCAGACGATCAGCGACTGGCCACGGCCGGCGTCTCCGCAGACGTACACGCCATCGACATTGGTGGCGAACCGGCCGTCGCGGGCAATGTTACCCCGCGCGTCGAGGTCGGCTCCCAGCTGCTCGACGAGCCCGTTCTTCACGTCCGTACCGGTGAAGCCCATGGCCAGGGTGACCAGCTGTGCCGGGACGGCCCGCTCGGTGCCGGGCACCGGCTCGAACCGGCCGTCCTTGAACTCCACCTCGACGAGGTGCAGTTCCTGGACGTTGCCGTCCTCGTCGCCGGTGAAGCGGGTGGTGTTGACGGAGTAGATCCGCTCACCGCCCTCCTCGTGGGCGGAGGTGACCTTGTACGTCATCGGCATGGTCGGCCACGGCTGGTGGCCGGGCCGCTCCTCGCTCGGACGCGGCATGATCTCCAGCTGGGTGACGGAGGCTGCCCCCTGCCGGTGGGCGGTGCCGACGCAGTCCGCGCCGGTGTCGCCGCCGCCGATGACGACGACGTGCTTGCCCTTGGCGCTGATCGGGGACTCGACGAAGTCGCCCTCCTGCACCTTGTTGGCCAGCGGCAGGAACTCCATGGCCTGGTGGATGCCCTTGAGTTCGCGCCCGGGCACCGGCAGGTCGCGGGCGGTGGTGGCGCCGGCCGCGACGACCACGGCGTCGAAGCGCTCGCGCAGCTGCTGCCCGGTGATGTCCTCGCCGACGTGCACGCCGGTGCGGAAGCGGGTGCCCTCCGCCCGCATCTGCTCGATGCGGCGGTTGATGTGGCGCTTCTCCATCTTGAACTCGGGGATGCCGTAGCGCAGCAGTCCGCCGATGCGGTCGGCCCGCTCGTAGACCACGACGGTGTGGCCGGCGCGGGTGAGCTGCTGGGCGGCGGCGAGGCCGGCCGGGCCGGAGCCGACGACGGCGACGGTCTTTCCGGAGAGCCGCTCGGGCACCTGCGGGGCGACGCCGCCGCGGTCCCAGGCCTTGTCGATGATGGTGACCTCGACGTTCTTGATGGTCACCGCGTCCTGGTTGATGCCGAGCACGCAGGCCGACTCGCAGGGCGCCGGGCAGAGCCGCCCGGTGAACTCCGGGAAGTTGTTGGTGGCGTGCAGCCGCTCGATCGCGCCGACGAAGTCGTCCCGGTAGGCGAGGTCGTTCCACTCGGGGATGAGGTTCCCGAGCGGGCAGCCGTTGTGGCAGAACGGGATGCCGCAGTCCATGCAGCGGCCGGCCTGCTTGGTGATGATCGGCAGGAGGCTGCGCTCGACGTAGACCTCGTTCCAGTCGCGCAGACGGACGTCCACGGGACGGCGCTCGGCCAGCTGCTTGGGCGTGGTCAGGAAGCCCTTGGGGTCAGCCATTAGCCGCCTCCATCATCTTGCGAGTGGTCTCGGCCTCGGAGAGGCCATCGCGCTCAGCGGCGTCCTTGGCGGCGAGCACTGCCTTGTAGTCGGTCGGCATGATCGTGGAGAAGCGGGAGACCCCGCTGCCCCAGTCGGCCAGGAGCTCGGCGGCGACGGTGGAGCCGGTCTCCTCGTAGTGCTGCTGGACGGTCTCGCGCAGCCATTCGCGGTCGTCGGCGGTGGGGGCCTCGATGCCCACCATGCCGGCGTTGACGTTGGCGGGGCGCAGGTCGAGGACGTACGCGATGCCGCCGGACATGCCGGCCGCGAGGTTGCGCCCGGTCTCGCCGAGGATGACGACCCGGCCGCCGGTCATGTACTCCAGGCCGTGGTCGCCGACGCCTTCGACGACCAGGGTGGCACCGGAGTTGCGGACGGCGAAGCGCTCGCCGGCCTTGCCGCGCAGGTGGATCCGGCCGCTGGTGGCGCCGTAGCCGATGGTGTTGCCGGCGATGACGTGGTTCTGGGCGTCGTTGCCGATGGCGGCGGCCTCGCGGGCGGGGCGGACGATCACGACGCCGCCGGAGAGGCCCTTGCCGACGTAGTCGTTCGCGTCGCCTTCGAGCCGCAGCGTCACGCCGCGGGGGACGAAGGCACCGAAGGACTGCCCGGCGGAGCCGGTGAAGGTGACGTCGATGGTCCCCTCCGGCAGGCCCTCGCCGCGGTACCGCTTGGTCACCTCGTGGCCGAGCATGGTGCCGACGGTGCGGTTGACGTTGCGGATGGGCAGCTGGATGCGGACGGCGTCGCCGCGCTCCAGGGCGTCCTCGGCGAGCGTGATCAGCTGGTTGTCCAGGGCCTTGTCGAGCGCGTGGTCCTGGGTGGTGGTGCGGTGGCGGGCCGCGCCCTCGGGCAGCTCCGGCACGTGGAAGAGCGGGGCGAGGTCGAGCCCGGCGGCCTTCCAGTGGTCGACCGCGGCCCGGGAGTCGATGTGCTCGGCGTGGCCGACGGCCTCCTCGATCGAGCGGAAGCCCAGCGAGGCCAGGATCTCCCGGACCTCCTCGGCGATGAACTCGAAGAAGTTGACGACGAATTCGGGCTTGCCGGAGAACCGCTCGCGCAGCACCGGGTTCTGGGTGGCGACGCCGACCGGGCAGGTGTCCAGGTGGCAGACGCGCATCATGATGCAGCCGGAGACGACCAGCGGGGCGGTCGCGAAGCCGAACTCCTCGGCGCCGAGCAGCGCGGCGATGACGACGTCGCGGCCGGTCTTCAGCTGGCCGTCGGTCTGGACCACGATGCGGTCGCGCAGCCCGTTGAGCAGCAGGGTCTGCTGGGTCTCGGCGAGGCCGAGCTCCCAGGGGCCGCCGGCGTGCTTCAGCGAGGTCAGCGGCGAGGCGCCGGTGCCGCCGTCGTGGCCGGAGACGAGGACCACGTCCGCGTGCGCCTTGGAGACGCCCGCGGCGACCGTCCCGACGCCGACCTCGGAGACCAGCTTCACGTGGATGCGGGCCGCCGGGTTGGCGTTCTTGAGGTCGTGGATCAGCTGGGCCAGGTCCTCGATGGAGTAGATGTCGTGGTGCGGCGGCGGCGAGATCAGACCGACGCCCGGGGTGGAGTGCCGGGTCTTGGCGACCCACGGGTAGACCTTGTGGCCGGGCAGCTGGCCGCCCTCGCCGGGCTTGGCGCCCTGGGCCATCTTGATCTGGATGTCGTCGGCGTTGACCAGGTACTCGGAGGTGACGCCGAAGCGGCCGGAGGCGACCTGCTTGATCGCGGAGCGGCGCTCCGGGTCGTACAGGCGGTCCGGGTCCTCGCCGCCCTCGCCGGTGTTGGACTTGCCGCCGAGGCGGTTCATCGCGATGGCGAGGGTCTCGTGCGCCTCGCGGGAGATCGAGCCGTACGACATGGCGCCGGTGGAGAAGCGCTTGACGATCTCGGAGACCGGCTCGACCTCGTCGACCGGGATCGGCTCGCGGCCGAGGCCGTCGAGCTGGAACAGGCCGCGCAGCGTCATCAGGCGGGCGGACTGCTCGTTCACCCGGTCCGTGTACTGCTTGAAGATGTCGTACCGGCGGTTGCGGGTGGAGTGCTGCAGCCGGAAGACGGTGTCCGGGTCGAACAGGTGCGGCTCGCCCTCGCGGCGCCACTGGTACTCGCCGCCGATCTCCAGCGCGCGGTGCGCGGCGGGGATGCCCGAGGCCGGGTAGGCCTTGGTGTGGCGGGCGGCGGTCTCGCGGGCGATCTCGTCCAGGCCGATGCCGCCGAGCTTGGTGGTGGTGCCGGCGAAGTAGCCGTCGACCAGCTCCTGGGAGAGGCCGATGGCCTCGAAGACCTGGGCGCCGCGGTAGGAGGCGACGGTGGAGATGCCCATCTTGGACATGACCTTGAGCACGCCCTTGCCGAGCGCCTTGATCAGGTTCTTGATGGCCTTCTCGGGCTCGACGCCGTGTCCCTCGAAGAAGGTGCCCTGCGCGACGAGGTCCTCGACCGACTCCATGGCCAGGTACGGGTTGACCGCGCCGGCACCGTAGCCGATCAGCAGCGCGACGTGGTGCACCTCGCGGACGTCACCGGCCTCGACCAGCAGCGACACCTGGGTGCGCTGCTTGGTGCGGATGAGGTGGTGGTGGATCGCGGAGGTGAGCAGCAGCGAGGGGATCGGGGCGTGCTCGGCGTCCGAGTGCCGGTCGGAGAGCACGATGATCCGGGCGCCGTCGGCGATCGCGGCGTCGGCCTCGGCGGCGATCGCGGCGAGCCGGGAGGCCAGGCCCTCGCCGCCGGTGGAGACCTTGTAGAGGCCGGAGAGCGTGACGGCCTTGAGGCCGGGCTGGTCGCCGTCGGCGTTGATGTGGACGAGCTTGGCCAGCTCGTCGTTGTCGATCACCGGGAAGGTGATGCCGACCGAGCGGCAGGCGGCGGACTCGGCGGCCAGCAGGTTGCCCTCGGGGCCGAGGTTGGAGAGCAGCGAGGTGACGAGTTCCTCGCGGATGGCGTCCAGCGGCGGGTTGGTGACCTGCGCGAAGAGCTGCACGAAGTAGTCGAACAGCAGGCGCGGCTTCTCGCTCAGCGCGGCGATCGGCGAGTCGGTGCCCATCGAGCCGAGCGCCTCGGCGCCGGTGCGGGCCATCGGCGCCAGGATGACGCGCAGCTCCTCCTCGGTGTAGCCGAAGGTCTGCTGGCGGCGGGTGACGGAGGCGTGGGTGTGGGCGATGTGCTCGCGCTCGGGCAGCTTGGCGAGCTGGATCTGGCCGGCGCCGATCCACTCCTCGTAGGGGTGCTCGGCGGCGAGGGCGGACTTGATCTCCTCGTCCTCGACGATGCGGCCCTCGGCGGTGTCGATCAGGAACATCCGGCCGGGCTGCAGGCGGCCCTTCTTGGCGACCTTCTCCTGGTCGATGTCGAGCACGCCGACCTCGGAGGAGAGGACGACCAGGCCGTCCTCGGTGATCCAGTAGCGGGCCGGGCGCAGGCCGTTGCGGTCGAGGACGGCGCCGATCTGGGTGCCGTCGGTGAAGGTGACGCAGGCCGGGCCGTCCCAGGGCTCCATGAGGTTGGAGTGGTACTGGTAGAACGCGCGGCGGGCCGGGTCCATGGTGGCGTGGTTCTCCCACGCCTCCGGGATCATCATCAGCACCGAGTGCGGCAGCGAGCGGCCGCCGAGGTGGAGCAGCTCCAGGACCTCGTCGAAGGAGGCGGAGTCGGAGTGCTCGGGGGTGCAGATCGGGAAGATCCGCTCCAGGCCCTGCCCGTTCCGGTTGGCCGGGATGAGGTCGGTGACGAGCTGGGACTCGCGGGCGCGCATCCAGTTGCGGTTGCCCTTGACCGTGTTGATCTCGCCGTTGTGGGCGACGAACCGGTACGGGTGGGCGAGCGGCCAGCTCGGGAAGGTGTTGGTGGAGAACCGCGAGTGCACCAGGCCGATCGCGGACGCGTAGCTGCGGTCCGACAGGTCGGGGAAGAAGGGCTCCAGCTGGCCGGTGGTCAGCATGCCCTTGTAGACGATGGTGCGCGCGGACAGCGACGGGAAGTAGACCCCGGCCTCGCGCTCGGACCGCTTGCGGACCACGAAGGCGATCCGGTCCAGCTCGATACCGGCCAGGCCGTCCTTGCCCAGGAAGAGCTGGCGGAAGCGCGGCATCACGCTGCGCGCGGTGGCGCCGAGGAGGTCGGGGGTGACCGGGACGTCGCGCCAGCCGAGGACGGTGAGGTCCTCCTCGGCCGCGATCGCCTCGATCCGCTCGACGGCGGCGTCGGCCGACGCGTCCTCGTCCGGCAGGAAGGCGATGCCGACGGCGTAGGCGCCGGCCGCCGGGAGCTCGAACCCGACCTTGCCGCGCAGGAAGGCGTCCGGGATCTGGGTCAGGATGCCCGCGCCGTCACCGGAGTCCGGCTCGGCGCCGGTGGCGCCGCGGTGCTCCAGGTTGCGCAGGACGTTCAGCGCCTGCTCGACGATGGTGTGGTCGGCGATGCCGGTCAGCGTGGCGACGAAACCGACGCCACAGGCGTCGTGCTCGTTTCGCGGGTCGTACAGGCCCTGAGCAGCAGGTCGCGCATCCGGCACGAGCGCGTACGGCCGGCGGGCGGCCTGCGGCTCGTTGGCGGAGTGCATGGATGCAGACAGCATCGGCTCTCCCGTCGTCGTCTTTCGGCAAGTTGGTGCAAGTAGGGACGACGTTGGCCCTGATGCGATGGTGCGGTGTCGTGCAAGTTACATGATGCCCAGAATCCCGAGAAGCGGAATATCCCGTCCACATGGCGGGACGAGCCGCAGGTCAGGGGGTATGGGGAGAGGGACGCGCCACAGTGCGCGTCCCGACGATTGTGCCCAACGGTCCGCGGCCTGAAACAGGGGCGAAACCGGGGCGCCACACAAGCCGATCATGGCCGCCTGCGAATCCATTCCGGGAGCCGGTCCACGGATGCGAATCCGCGGCGCCGAGGCCCGGATGATGAGACTAGGCCAGGCGCCTCAGGGCGCCCATGTGTGAAACGTCACGCGTTGGCCAGCATAATCATGCAGAGTTCTGGGTCATCCCACAGACCCCGACGGGGGCGTCGCACGCACCCGCCGGGGCCGTCCGGACCTCTCCGGGGCTCGACCGGCCTCACCCCACGTGCCCGCCGATCAGCCGGCCGAGCAGGAACGTCACCCCGGCCGCCGCCCCGCCGAGCACCAGCTGCCGCAGCCCGCTGAACCACCAGCTGCGCGCCGTCACCCGGGCCACCACCGCGCCGCACAGGAACAACCCGGCCGCCGCCAGCACCAGCGCGGGCAGCAGCGAGGTCGCGCCCAGCAGGTAGGGCAGCAGCGGCAGCAGCGCGCCGAGCGCGAAGCACAGGAACGACGACCCGGCCGCGACCAGCGGCGAGGGCAGGTCGGTGGGGTCCACGCCCAGCTCCTCGCGGGCGTGCACCTCCAGGGCCAGCTCCGGGTCCGCGGACAGCTGCCGGGCCACCTCGTGGGCCAGCTCCGGGTCCACCCCCCGCGAGACGTACAGCTGGGCCAGCTCGGCCAGCTCGCCGTGCGGGTTGCGGCTCAGCTCCAGCCGCTCGGCCTCGATCTCGGCCTGCACCAGCTCCCGCTGCGAGGCCACCGAGGTGTACTCCCCCGCCGCCATCGAGCAGGCCCCGGCCGCCAGGCCCGCCAGCCCGGTCAGGATCACCGTGCCGTTGGACACCGCGCCGCCGACCACACCGGTCATCAGCGCGAAGTTGGACACCAGCCCGTCCACCGCGCCGAACACGGCCGGGCGCAGCCAGCCCCCGTTGACGTCCCGGTGGTGGCCTTCCGCGGGTATCCGGGGGTGGTGCCCGGCCTCGGGCTCCAGGGTGGTCGCAGTCATCGTCTCTTCCCCTCCGTCGTCGTTCGTCGCCCTGAACGTAGCCCTCCTGACCTGGGCATTTCCAGCAAAGTAAGGCTGTCCGAACACCAGTGAGGCCACCCTTCGCAAGCCTCGCGAAGGGTGGCCTCAGCCGGTGGGAAGTCCCAGGTCAGATCGGGTTCCTGGCGTCCTCGCCGCTCTTCTCGGCGGCCACGGCGACGGTTTCGGCGGCCGGCACCTCGTCCCCGGACCGGGACGATTCCTTGCCGTCCCCGCCCTTTCCGGCCGTGCCGACCGTCGTGTCACCGGCTCCGGACCCGGCCTTGCCGTCGACCTTGCCGTCGGTCTTGCCCCCGGCCTCCCGGCCGTCCTCCTCCAGGTGCGCCGCCGGGTCGATGGTCGCCGGGTCCTCCCGGCCGGGCCGCTTCTTGCCGACGATCACCAGGTACGCCACGGCGCCCAGGAACACGACGATCGACGTCCAGTCGTTGAGCCGCAGGCCGAAGTAGACGTGTGCCTCGTCGATCCGCAGCCACTCGGTCCAGAACCGGCCCACCGTGTACGCGGCCACGTACAGCGCGAACGCCCGGCCGTGGCCCAGCGTGAACCGGCGGTCCGCCCAGATCACCAGCAGGGCGACGAGCACGCACCAGATCGACTCGTACAGGAAGGTCGGGTGGTAGACGCCCGTCACGACCTCGCCGTTGGGCAGCGTCTTGTGGATCTCCAGGCCCCACGGCAGCGTGGTCGCCCGTCCGTACAGCTCCTGGTTGAAGTAGTTGCCCCAGCGGCCCATCGCCTGCGCGAGCGCGATGCCCGGCGCGATGGCGTCGGCGTACGCGGGCAGCGGCACGCCCCGGCGGCGGGCACCGATCCAGGCGCCGACCGCGCCCAGCGCGATCGCGCCCCAGATCCCGAGGCCGCCCTCCCAGATCTTGAAGGCGTTCCAGGGGTTCCTGCCCTCGCCGAAGTACAGCTGGTGGTCGGTGATCACGTGGTAGAGGCGGCCGCCGACCAGGCCGAACGGCACGGCCCACACGGCGATGTCACCGACCGTGTGCTTGGCACCGCCCCGGGCGACCCAGCGCTTGCTGCCGAGCCAGACGGCGACGACGACACCGAGAATGATGCAGAAGGCGTAGGCGCGCAGCGGGACCGGTCCGAGGTACAGGACGCCCCGCGACGGGCTGGGAATGTAGGCGATATCCATGGCAGTTCCGACGCTACAGGGTCGACGGCCCGCGTCGGACACCCCAGGGGTCACAGAAACCGAACAACAACGGCCGTGGGCCGGCCGCCGGCGCCTCCGGACGGGGAGGG